>NZ_JBEFAK010000021.1:0-176567 GCF_040137845.1 Nonomuraea sp. B19D2
CGGGGCTGAGCGTGCCCGAGGACATCTCGCTCGTGGGCTACGACGACATACCGCTGGCGACGGACCTGCGGCCGCAGTTGACGACCGTGCGCGTGCCGTACGAGGAGCTGGGCCGCAGTGCCGTGCGCCTGGCGCTGGAGCTGAGGGAGGGGCGGGCGGGCAGCGGCTCGGAGCAGCATGCCGTCTTCGGCACCCACGTGGTGGTGCGCCAGTCCGTGGCCCAGTATGTGCCGGGGCCCGCCCGCGACATCACGGGAGTCAGGCCCACGCGGTGACGGCCGTGAAGGAGCTGTCGTCGCGGAACCCGGCCGTGCCGTCGTCGGCGTCCACCCAGAGCTCGTAGTTGCGGTGCCGCAGGAAGCGGCCGGGATAGTTGCTCGACTCGAGCCGCACCGAGCCGCTCGCGGCGCCGGGGACGGCGTAGAAGGTGGCGTCGGCCTTGAACAGGGCGGTCCCGTCGTCGGCGGCCAGGCGCGCCCGCCACCCGGAGTGGCGCAGGTACTGCCCGTTGGCGGCGCGCAGGGAGTAGCCGTTCGGCGCGGCGAGGCCCGGCACGATCGTGAAGGTGGCGTCCTGCCGGGTCAGGGCGTCGCTGGAGGCGCTCACCTCGTGCAGGTAGCCAAGGCTGTTCTGGTGCCTGACGTAGCGGGCGGGGAAGTTGACCGAGCGCAGCGACCTCGTCCCGGTCGGGAGGGTGGCGGTGCCGGGGACCCTGGTGTGGGTGAGCGTGCCGAACCCGAGCTGGTCGAAGCCGCCGCTGTTGGGCCCGTAGTCACCGCCGCCGCCCTCCGGCCGCACCTTGGCGACGAACGCGGCCGAGTACGGCATGGCCAGGCCGCGCCTGATCGCGTAGTGGTGGTAGACGGTCTCCCAGACGGGCCGCATCTCGCCGCGGCTCGCGGCGGAGATCGCGGTGTGCGTCTGCTGGGCGCAGTTCTGGCCGGTGCCCCAGGTGTAGGCGGTGAACGGGACGTCCTCGCCCAGGTTGTACTTGGCGATGTACTCGCAGGCTTTGGCGAACCGGTTGCCGTCGTAGCCGTACAGGTCGATGCCCTGGTTCCAGGCCATCTCGCAGAAGGCGCCCATCTGCCCGACGCCCATCATGGTGTGGCCCTGGTCGCGCCCGCTCTCCTGCCACTGCGCGAGGCCGCCGCTGTGCAGGAACGGGATGGCGTGCATGATCGAGCCGTTGCCCGCGCCGGTCTTGAAGTACGTGACGGCCCGGTCGATGAGGTCCTGGCGGTCGCAGAGCACGCCGATGGCCAGGATCGAGTTCATGTTGCACAGATCCCAGTTGGCCCAGTAGTTGGTGATGCAGGCGTCGTTGTGGTTGGTGAGGAAGTGCTCGTTGAGCGGGTGGAAGACGTTGAGCATCATCCGCTGGAAGCGGGCCAGGTCGAAGCCGCTGTAGCCGCGCATGATCTCGCCGACGTTGGCGAACTGGTAGCCGTAGATGCCCGCGGCGAGGAAGCGGTCGGCGTTGCCCGTGACCGTGGTGAGCGTGCCCGACCAGGCGTTGAGGATGTCGCGTGCCTTGTTGCCGTGCGCGGTGCTGCCGCTGACCTTCCAGCGCAGCGCGTTCTGGTAGGCGGCGTGGATGTCGTTGTAGAGGATGCCGTAGTTCTGCCCGTCGCCGCCGCGGATGATCGTCGCCTGCGGGTTGGGGGTCCAGGTGCTCTGGGAGTGGGAGTTGGCCACGAGCCGGTCCCAGCCCGCCTTCCACGGCTGGGCTCCGGCGTTGACCATGGAACGCATGCGGTCGAAGTCGGCCTGCGTGTGCAGCAGGCCGGGGTGGCTGGCCGCGGCGGCGGGTTCGGCGCGGCCGAGCAGGGCCGCGCCGGCGCCGGCGGCGATCACCGTGTTGAGCGCTGTCTTGAGCGCGCCACGACGGCTGACGGCGGGAGTGCGTGCGGACATGACCTCTCCTTTGGGGGGTTGGAGGGTGCGGCACGGCTCACGCCGGGCAGGCGCGAGCCGTGCCGCGGGGGTCACAGGCTCGCGAGGGCGACGCGCAGCCGCTCGGCCGCGGCGTCGATCTGGTCCTGACCGGACAGGCCGGAGCGGGCGTGCTCAAGCGCGGCGGTCAGCTCGGGGGTGTACCGGGTCGGGTCGACGGCCTCGGCCTCCTTGATGAGCAGGTCGAGCAGGGTGCGGTCGTCGCTCATGGACAGGAACTCGATCTCGGCCACGTTGGTGTTGCCCGCCGGGAAGGCGATCCGCAGCCACGGGTAGGCCGCGGTCCGCGGGAGCGGGACGGAGTACCACTGCGCCGTGTCGACCCCGCTGACCGTGTGCAGGTCGGTCCAGGTCGCGCCGCCGTCGGCGGTTGCCCTGAACACGGCGCCGTTCAGCCGCGTGACGTGCGTGGAGCGCGGGTGGTAGCGGATCGCGTCCAGCGCGACCGCCTTCGGCAGGCGCACGTCGATCCAGCCCGCCGCCGTGGTCGTGTCGGTCGCGGTGGCCAGGTCGCCGTCGAAGGCGCGCCAGCCGTTCTGGGCCTTGGTCCCGCCTCCGCCCCACGGCTCGGTGGACGCCTCCACCATGGACGGCTCGACGGCCACCTTCCTCAGCAGCGTGCCGACCGGCTCGAGCTGCTCGACGGCGGCGTAGATCAGGTCGATCAGCTCGTCCTCGTCGCCGCCCGCCTTCGCCTCGGCGATCGCCCGGGTCAGCAGGTAGTAGCTGCCCTTGGTGTAGTCGGCCGCGGGCAGCTTCTCCGCCTCGGCGATCACCGTGGCGAGCGGCTCGGCCGTCGCCATCAGCAGGCCCGGGCCCGGCCGTTCTGCGCCGTCCGCGCCGATCGCCGCGATCCGGTAGAAGCGCGTGCCGTGCCGCAGCGGCTCGTCGGTGAACTCGAAGGTCAGCGCGCCGGCCAGCACCGGGCGCCAGGCGGCGCTCGCGCCGTCCTTGCGGTACACGGTGAACCGGGTGGCGGTGTCCGGCTTGCTCCAGCGCAGCGTCACCCGGTCCCCGGCCCGCTCCACCCGGGCGTACAGCGTCCCGTCGCGGTCGGGCGAGACCGTGACGTCGGTGAACGTGGCCGCCGTGGCCGCCACGACCCCGGCGTACACGCCTTCGGGGAAGGGCGTGAACAGCTCCGCCACGTACGACCACGACCGGCCGTCCTTGCTCGCCCACGCCCGCACGATCTGCGCGTCGGCGTCCCGTACGAGCTTGACGAACGGATACTCGGCCGCGGTGTGGCCCTGGACGTTCGCGTTGAGCGGGCTGCGCAGCTCGTCCTGCCAGTCGTGCCGGGAGTCGCGGTTGCGGTTCTGCAGGACGAGCCTGCCCGCGGCGTCCGCGCCGAAGTAGATGTAGCGCGCGTCCGCCCGGAGCATCACGCCACTGGCCGGGCCCTGCGCCTGCGCGATCCGCGCGCTGACCGACCCGCTGCCGGTGAGCACCTCGTTGGAGAACAGCAGACTGTCCTGGATGTCACGCTTGTCCAGGTAGTAGTCATCGCCCTCGCCGAGGCCCTTGCCGTTGCCCCCGGTGAGCTCGACGCGGTGCTCGCCCGCCTTGACCTTGCCGGTGACCTCGCCGACGCGGTCCACCGGCTCGGCGGGCGGCTCG
This sequence comes from Nonomuraea sp. B19D2, assembly GCF_040137845.1. Taxonomy (NCBI): domain Bacteria; kingdom Bacillati; phylum Actinomycetota; class Actinomycetes; order Streptosporangiales; family Streptosporangiaceae; genus Nonomuraea; species Nonomuraea sp. B19D2. The sequence continues at coordinate 3,577 of NZ_JBEFAK010000021.1, forward strand.
ACGGCCTGCGAGGCCCAGCCGGAGCCGTGGCGGTTCACCCCGGTCACGGTGTACGCGCCCTGCTTGCCGGTCCTGAAGGTGGTGCCGCGGACGCCAGTGGCGATCACCTCGCCGTCGCGCCTGATCGTGTAGGACTCGGCGCCGGCGGCGGGCTTCCAGGTGAGGGTGACGCCGTCGCGGTCGCGCAGCGCCTGGACGAAGTCCACGTGGTGCGGCCCGGGCCGCTCGGCGACGACGCCGTCCAGCTTCAGCACCAGCGCGGTCTCGGGCGGCACGCGCACCGCGCCCTCGGGCACCTGCCTGCCCGAGACGAGGTCCACCGCGTCGCCGGGGACGTGCAGGGAGAACGACCGCTTGTTCCCGTAGTCGTCCCGGGTGGTGTTGAAGGCGAACACGTAGTTGCCGTAGCGGGCGGTCAGGAAGTCCGCGTATCCGGAGTAGGGCGTGTCGAACTCGTAGTTCTCCCGCCGTACGGTGCCGACGCCCGGCTGGTGGGCGGCGGGCAGGATCTCACCGGCCAGCGCCTGCGGCAGGCCGCCGTCGCCCTTCTGCTGGTCCTCCATGAAGTCGACGTCGATGTTGTCCATCCGCACGTTGTAGTCGCGGTAGGCGAACCGGGTGTCCGTGGCGATCTGCACGACGTTGTGGTGGTCCTTGGCCAGGACGTGCAGCCGCCCGTTCCCGGCGACGCCGCGCTGCCGTTCGAACAGCGAGCCGAAGATCCGGGTGTCGACGTCGCGGACGGAGACGAACATGTTGTCCACGTCCGCGAACGCGAACCGCTGGTAGCCGGCCGGATCGACGCCCAGCCCGGCGATCTCCCCGGGCGTGTAGGCGGCGAAGTCCGTCTGCGGGAGCACGGCCCCGGCCGCCGGCCGGTTGCGCAGGTAGGCGTAGGTCTCGGGCAGCCACATGTCGTACTTCCGCTTGGCCTCCACGGAGGAGAACGTGTTGAAGTACTGGTTGTCGGCGATCTGCTGCTGGAGGAACCCGGCGGCCTCGTTCGCGTAGCGCCGGTACGGCTCCCACTCCGCGCCCGAGTAGCGCTCGGCGTGCTCGGCCAGGTGCTTGTCCAGCGTGACGTACTCCATCGTCCGCCCCTCGCTGTTGCGCAGGGCGTAGGCGGGCCAGCCCGGGTAGCTGGCGTTGCGCTCGTCGACGACCATCTCGGCCAGGGACACCCGCTTGCCGTTGCCGTCCGTGCCGGTGTAGCGGGTGAAGCCGCGGGCGTGCAGGTTCTTCAGCGCCAGCTTGAGAATCTCGTCGTTGAGCCGCTCGTCGCCCTTGTGCCCCCGGGTGCGGAAGAAGTACTCAGGCAGGTAGTTGGTGGCTTCGCCGTAGTTGGCGACGAAGGTGTTCTCCCTGGTCAGGCCGGCTTTGGTCATGCCGGTGTAATGCTCGCCGTACGGTAGGCGGCGCACCACCTTCCCGTCGGCGTCGAGCTTGCTCCTGGCCAGGCCCTTGCCGACGATCTGCGCGAAGTCGTCGGTGAAGCGGGCGGTGGTGTCGTGCCAGAAGAGCGAGTGGTAGAGGTCCAGGTCCTTGCCGTCGGGCCCCACCAGCACCTCTTCACCGAGGAAGGGCTCGACGCCGAGCGACTCCAGCAGGATCCGGTGGCTCCTGGCCTTGCCCTCGTAGAAGCGCGAGCCGATCATCCGCAGGCCCTCGTGCGCCTCCCACGCGCCCTCGTAGGTGTACATCACCTGGTTGTAGATGTAGGACAGGCGGGCTCGGGCGAAGTCGAAGTTGGCCTTCAGCACCCGCTCGTACGCCTCACGCCGGGACAGCTCGCCGCCGTCCCAGTCCACGCCCTTGAGCGAGGCCGGCCCGTCCTGCGTGCCGGTGACGAAGGGCTCGTTCAGGAACGCCTCGAACTCCTGCGTGCCGTACACCTCCGGGATCAGGTTCTCCACGATGTACAGCGCCTCGCCCAGCGCCCCGTAGTAGCCGCCCCAGTCGCCCTGGTGGCCGCCCCTCAGTAGCAGCCGGGTGTCGGCGTAGTAGTCCTTCACGTGGTTGTCGATGGCCTTGAACAGGCGGCGCAGCGCCGCCTTCTTGAGCTCGGGCGTGTTCGCCGGCACCCACGGCTCAAGCAGCGCCGAAGCGTAGAAGCGCAGGTCGTCCTGGTAGCGGACGATCGACAGCTTCGCCGTCGGCGAGGCGTCGAGCTGGGCACTGTACTGGTTGAACAGGTCGATCTGGCTCTGCCTGTAGCGGTCGACCATCGCCTGCTTCTCGGCGTCACTCGGCCCGGGCGCGGGCGTGGTGTCCGGGGTGACCGCCCCCTGCTTCTCGCCGGAGACGTCCAGGTACGCGGTGGTGTGCGTGTAGGCCCGGTAGTAGCCGCGCGAGTCGGCGGTCACGGGCTGGCTGAACGCGGCGTCATACGTCCTGACGGTCATCTCGACCAGCCGCCTGCCTTGCGTGTGCGCGAGCGGCAGCATGATCGTGTTGTAGTAGAACCGGCCGGGCAGCGGCTTGCTCGATCCGAGGTTGATCGCTTCGTAGTCGCCCGAGCGGCGGTAGCCGATCTGCTCGCCGTTGATGTAGGCGATCGTCTTGTAGGGCGAGACGTCGCTCCCCCAGAACTTCAGCGTGAAGTAGTTCTGCGCGACCGGATCGACCGCCACCCTGAACCGCAGCTCGCCTCCCTTGACGCTCGGCGGGGCGGTCGGCTTGGCGATCCTGGCGGGCTCCCCCAGCGCCCCGTCCACCACCGCGGTGGACGCCGCCTGCAGCGCGTGGGTGCTCTCGGATTCGGCGTCGCCGAACGTGACCACGTCCACGTATCCGGCGGGCAAGGGGGCGGTCGCGACGGCCGCCGCGGGCGTCACGGCGAGGAAGGGCAGCAGCAGGGTCGCGGCGAGCGGGCCGGCTAACCGGAGCCGTGTGCGCATGGCGGATTGATCTCCTGACACGGGGAGTGATGCCTTCGGGCTTGAGGGATAGAAAACGTTGTCCCCCGACATTAAGTGGGAGTTAGACAAGCGACAAGAAGCTGTTACCTACGCGTTACAAGACCGAGCGGCTCGCAGCGCGTCCACCCAGATGCGTTCCCGCTGCTCCAAAGCCGAATATGACGCTCGCGAGATTCCCGCGCGCGACGGAAATGCGTCTCCCCCTCTTGCCGACTCGGCGGCTCACGCTTAGTCTGAGGGCACTTCAATAGACACCGGTCTCTACGCCCTCCGCCCGCGCCCTGGAGACGGCTGCCGTACGGAGGAGGCCCTCCCCGGCCTCGGGGGCGTCGTGCTCGCCGCCGCGCACGCGGACAAGGCGGACAAGGCTGCACCACCCGGCAGCAGACGATGTCCGCGTACGTACCCGTCACCGGCGCGGCGTTGCGGTGGCGTCGGGTGAATCTGGCCCCTGCGTGATTTCGGGGTGCGGAACGCGCGCCTGCCGTCGTTACCGTGAGCCCGCACCGGACGAAAAGGGGATTTCACGTGCGAACGAGGATCATGGTCGCGGCCGCAGGCGCGGCTTTGCTGGCCGGAATGCTGGGAGCCGCGCCGGCGGCGGCGGAGGAGAAGGTGACGTACAAGCTCAAGGCGTTCACGCACGCGCGCGAGGGCGTTGGCACCTGCCCTCCCGCAGACAGGCAGTGGTTCGAACGGAATGACAGGAAGGGCGCGCCGATCGCGTGGACGTACACCAACGGCGACAGTCCCTGCGTGATTGTCGTCTACAGCCCGAGGACGACCTCCCGCACGTGTGATTTCTACTTCTACGTCCCGAGCGACTGGGCGGACGGCATCGTCCGGTTCGATTTCGACACCTCCGACGGGAAGTACGTCGGGGGGCCGGGCACATACGGCCTCAACGAGGCGAAACGCGAGGGGTGGCACCGCATCGCAACGGGGTCTCTGGTTTCGTCGATCAGTTTCACCGACGCGAACGGGCAGGACTACAAGGAGAGGAAGCTCGGGTGGGGCCTGGGCGAGGAGTACGGGATCAGGCAGGTGTGCCCGAAGGCGATCCGGGAAAGCGCATAGTCAGAGCCGGGTGAGGCGGCGGCGGACCTCGGCGAGGCGGCGCTCGATCTCCGGCAGGAAGAACGGGTCGATCCGCGCCCGGTCCGCCACGAGCCGCCGCTCCGCCTCCTCCTGCGCCTGCCGTACCAGGTCGAGGACCGCCTGCCTGCCCTCCTGGTAGCCCGCCTGGACGGCCGCCGCGCGGTCCCGGGAGAGGACCTGGTCGAAGGCGGCCTTCTCCTGGATGAGGAGCTCGCGCAGGGTGGAGGCGCCGACGGTGAAGGCCAGCGGCCACAACAGCGCGGTGAGGTCGGCCAGGCGGACGGGCACGGGCAGGAGCGCGGAGCAGGCGGCGAAGACGGCCGCGGACGCGGCGACGGCGGCGACTCGCCGGCCGCGCGACAGGTCGCGGCCGTACATGACCGCGAGCGGCCAGGCGAAGAGGGGGAAGTGCAGGAACGGCATCCTGGTCAGCCCGCCGGCCGTGGGATTGCCCAACAGCAACGTCGAAACCAGCGCGTCCACCACACCGAAAGCGAGCGCCGCCGCCAGGGCCCGCCCGTGCGCGAAGTCGCCGTCGGCGACGATCTGGCGGTGTGACCACCAGGCGACCGCCAGCCCGATGATCATCAGAAGCAGGCCGACCGGAAGGGGCACCGCATCCAGCTTGGGCCAGCAATGGGACAGGCTGCCCACCGCTCCCAAGGCGATCATGCTGGGACCCGGGTCCAGCGAGGGAACCCGGCTCGGGGTGTCTTCGGGCAGGATCACCGGTGCGTCGCCGATCCGGACCTCCTGGCGCTGCCCCAGCGGTCTGAGCTCCGCCACCCTCACCGCGACGAGGTCCCTGGGCGCCAGCCGTTCCAGCTCGGCCTCCAGCCTGGCCACCTGACGGTGCGTCAGCAGAAGGGAGCCGCAGCCGTCCTCGGCGCGCAACTGCACGTCCCTGGCCAGGTCGGGGCTGGCGAGGTTGTGGCGTTGCTCCCAGCGCAGCAGGGCAGCGGACAGGTAGTCGGCGCAGCCGGTGGTCTGCTCGGCCAGGTGCTGGCGCCAGGCCGCCAGCGGCGAGTGCACGGCTTTGCCCGGTACGGCCAGCAGCGGCCACGTGCGGGTGATCAGGTCGACCACGGTGTCGGCACCCACCGCGATGCTGTGCCGCCCGGCGAGTGCGGCCTGGCCGCGCGCCGCCTCCCGGTCGGCCAGGGCGGTGCGCAGGTGTGCGTGCAGGCGCAGCTCAAGATAGCGGGCCAGCCCCAGGCCGCACAGCACGGTGAAGGCCGGCCAGAGGAAGGGGGACGCGCTGAACGGGCGCGCCGCGGCGAGCAGGGCGGCGTTGGTGGCCAGGCCCACCGCGAGGGGCACGGCGAGCGCTCGGGTGCCCTGCACCAAGGCCAGTTCGAGAGCCAGCGGCGCGGTCAGCAGCGCCGGGGCGTCGATCGGATCGCCCATGACGACCGACCAGCCCGCCACGTCCGCCATGTCCAGCGCCAGGCGCAACCGCGGCGGGACGCGCAGGCCGTGCCGCAGGCACAGGTAGAGCACCAGGTCGTAGGTCAGGCAGACCGCGCCGGCGACCAGTGCGCCGGACATGCTGAGCCGCCCGCCGGCCACGGCCATGACACACATCGCGGTCCGCGCGACGAGGCGCAGGTTGAGGAAGAACTGCGTGGTCGTGAACGCGGTGGTGGCGGCGGCCAGCCGGGCGAACGGCGGCATCTCGGCCACCGCCGGCCCGATGCGGCCGTGCCGGTCGTCCGGACCGGTGTCGCGCAGCTCACTCCTCGCCGGCCCGAGGCGGCTGTTGCGGCGCCGGACGCCGAGGTCAGCCATCGTCGGCCTGAGGTGGCGCGGCCTTGACCCGGGTGGCCCACTGCAGGAACCGGGATATCTGCGGCAACGACGGAAGGTCCTGGCGGCGGTCCGGGGTCCGGCCGTCGGAGGTCATCGCGGTCAGTTCGGCCACCCGGTTGAACTCCCGCCGCAGCCGCTCCCAGGCGCGCGAGCGCGGATTGCGCCGTTCGGCGATCGTGGCCGGCAGGTCGCGTTCGAGCGCGTACCGTACGGCCCTGTTGACCAGGCTGTGGCGGGACACGCCGTGCCTGATCTCCTCCTCGGGGTCGATCGGCGGCGGCACGACCCGGCGCGGGTCTCGTACCGTCGCCACGAGCACGGCGGCGTCGGCGAGCTCGCCTCGGTGGTAGAAGTAGTCGGCTCTGGCCTCCTTCATCCTGCGGCGGACGGCGCCGTTCAAGAAGTGGCCGGTGATGACGATGACCACGGTGTCCGGGCTGTTCGCACGGATGGCCGCCACCACCGCCACGCCGGGGAAGTGGTCGTCCTCGCGGCGCTCGTCTGCGGCGTCCACCAGGGCCACATGGGTGCCGGGCCAGCCCTGCCAGGTCGTCGCCCGCTCATGGTCCAGCACGGCCACCACGCGCAGGCCGGGCGCCGCCCGGAGGATGGCGGCCAGGCCGTGCCGGTTGATGTCGTCGTCGTCCACGATCACCACATGCCGCTCGGGGCCGTCGGTCGCCGTCATCGGCCGTCGTCCAGAGCTCGGTGGCAGGCGGCCAGGGTGGCGGCGCACTTCCGGCGGAGCCGGTCATCTCCACCGGACGAGGCGAGCGAGACCGCCTCGCGGGCCAGGGGCAGGGCCTCGCTGATCCGGTCCAGCGTCATCAAGTAGCGGGCGGCCTGGTCCAGCGCGCGGGCGAGCGCAAGCGGCGGGGCCGGTGCGATGCCGCGTAGGAGCAGGATCGCCTCGATCACCGCGTCCAGCGCGACTCGCGGGCTCCCCTCGTTGAACTCCCGTTCCGCGTGGGCCTGGAGCTCCAGTGCCCGCTCGAAGGCCGCGTCCATCGGGTGCATGCTCAGATCATGGGTGTCCGGAGGCTGTCGCGTCTGTCCCGGCGGTTGTCCCCGGTTCCGGGGACATGCCGGACGACAAGGGGAGGACGATCTCCACGCTGGTGCCGCGACCTGGGGCGGAGTCGATGGCGACCGTGCCGCCCACGCCCTCGATCCGGCCCTCGATCGACTGCGCCAGGCCGAAGCCGGGCCGGTGCCCTGGAGCGAAGCCGCGCCCCTTGTCGGTGACCCGTGCCACGAGCCGTCCCTCCGACAGCCGCGTGGTCACCTGGGCGTGGCCGGTTCCCGCGTGCTTGGCCACGTTGACCAGGGCTTCCTGGACGGCTCCTGCCAGCGCGGCGACGGTGGCGGCAGGCAGCGGCGGGCTCTCGGCGAGATCCGACGTCACCTCGAGACCGCGGGCTCGCGCCCGCGCGATCGCCTCGGTCAGGGTGGTGGGGCCGCCGCTCCCGTTCAGGTAACGGCGCAGCCAGGCGGCCTGCTCGGTGACGTGGGCGCGCAGCCGCGGATCGACGACCCTGTCGTCCTCACCCAGCCGGTCGAACAGCCGTAACACGCGTTCACTGATCAACTCGGTGTGGGCGGCGCGCTCTTGCTGCGCCGCCAGGTCCGCCGCCGCCTCGATCGCCTCCTCCCTGGCGGCGTCCACCGCGTCGGCGTAGGTGCGCAGGGTTCTGGCCACGTACCACGACATCACCGCCATGATGGGCAGGGTGACGGCGGTGGCGGGGCGCTCGGCAGGCGGCAGGGAGGCCGACACCGCGACGACCAGCGGCGCGATCGCCCCCAGCAGGAGCAGGGCAGAAGGCAGAGCGAGGCCCGCGCCGACGACGACCACGAAGGCATAGGGATAGGTCCAGGAGTGGCCGGTGGTTGGAGCGCCGGCCACGGCCGCGACCGCGACGAAGAGCGCGTCGGCGACGAAGATCCACGAAGGCGACAGCGTACGGCGGCGGGCCACCCACACCACCAGCGCCGTGGCTTCCGCGGCGGCGACGGCGAGAAACGGATGGAGCCAGTCGAGGCGGCCCCCGGCGAACGTCGCCGCCAACTGCACCCCGTACCCCACGCGTAAAACGGCGAAGGCCAGCATCAGCGAGTGCTCGGTGCCTTCCCTGCCGAGCGCGCCGCTCCTCACGGCCGCACCGCCCTCAGCTCGACCTCACAGCCCTCACCCGGTGTGAAGAGCACCTCGGACCTGTGCTCCCACCCCCGGGCGGGCGGGCCGGGGTGGGTGATGGTGACCAGCACGGTCCCCGCCTCCGCCTCGGCGAACACCACCGCCTTCCCTGCCTCCAGCGCGCCGAGGTAGTCGCGGACCGCGGTGACGATCTCCCGCGGTACGACCAGCCCGCCCGGCACTGTCAGCTCAACCCTGACGCCGAGGCCGCGAGCATGATCCGCGACCTCACCCAGCCCGCCGCTCCCGCCTGGCCCCGCTCTGCCACCGGACCCGATGAGCTGTCTGAGTTGCCCCGCCTCTGCCCTGACCTGGCCCCGCAGCTCCGGATCCGCGACCTGCCCCTGGTGGCCGAGCAGTTCCAGGGTCTGGAGCACCTGGTCGTGGATGACGCGCGCGTGCGCCGCCCGCTCCCTCGCGACGGCGGCCGCCGCCTCCGCCGTCACCGCCTCCCGGCGCGCGGTGTCCGCCTCGGCTCCCCTCCTGCGTACGGCCCGCGCCACGAGCGTCCCCACCACCGCGTTCACCGTGAGTGTGGCGAGGTCGAAGAAGGCGTACCCGGGCGGCTCCCCGATCAGCGGCGAAGCCGCGGCGACCACGGCCAGCGCCATCCCCAGCGCGGGCAGCGAGACCCGCCACCTCCCGCCGCTCACCCCGATCCCGATGGCCAACGGCACCGCGTAGTCGAACGGCCAGTTGTCCCAGAAATGCGGCCGCGCCGTCTGCACCAGGACGGCCAGCATCACCCCGGCGAGGAACGCGCCGTCGGCGACCACTGCCCAGACCGGCGGCACCCTGCCCGCCCGCCACGACAGCCCGGTCAGCGCCGCGCTCTCCGCCAGCACCACCACCATCAGCCAGTGACGGGACTCGCCGCTCAACGCCATGGCCACGACCATCGCCGCCCCGGCGGCCCTGACGACGGTGAACACCACCAGCAGCCACCGCTCGGCCGCGGCCACCCCGCTGGACGGGCTCACTCTCCCGGAGGACGCGGTCACCGCGCTGGACGGGCTCACTCGCCTGGAGGGCGCAGGCCGAGCTCGTCCGCCGCGCGAACGAGGTCCGCCATGGCGCCCAGCCCCAGCTTGACCCGGATGCGCTTGACCAGTGTGTCGACAGTGGACTCGGCCACGTTCATCCTGGTCGCGGTCTGCCGCCGGGTCCGTCCCCTGGCCAGGTGCGCCAGCACCTCGGCCTCCCGCGGCGACAGCGCCGGCCTGCCCGCCAGCGGCGAGGCGGGCGCGGACAGCTGACCATGCAGAATGCCGGCCAGCCCGCTGCCGAGCACGAACCCTCCCGACGCCACCGTCACCACGGCGGCGTGGAACTCAGCGGGTTCGGCGCCCTTGGTCAGATAGCCGCTGGCACCCGCCTGGATGGCCGCCACGACATCAGCCTGCTCCCCCGACACCGACATCACCAGGACTCTGGTCCTGGCCGACCAGTCGGCGATGTCCGGCACCGACGGCCTGCCGTTGTCCAGGTAGAGGTCCAGCAGGAGGACATCCACCTCGTGCGGCACCTCGCCCGGGCTCGCGGCGCTCGCCACGACGGCCACCTGCGCCGACTGCTCGAAGAACCGGGTGATGCCCTCCCGCATGAACGGGTGATCGTCCACGACGGCAAGCTTGATCACTGCCCTGCCTTCGCCTGGGTGGTCATGTCACCCTATTGTCCACCCACCCGCCATCGTGATCAAGAAAACGCGGGTTACATGAAGCGGCCGACGTGAACCACCGCCCACAGGACGAGCGCGGCCACCAGGGCGAGCTTGAGCACGTGGCGCACGGAGCCGAACGCGACCTTTCTCCGTGCGGGAACAGCCTTGACGGCGTCCTTCCATGACTGCCACATCATCGCCATGAGCTGGACCCGGCGACCCAGCAGGAAGAGCACGCCGCCGACGATGATGAAGAGAATGACGCGCCCGTCAACCGACTCCATCAAGACTCCCGTCTCTTCCCCGAACCGGAACGACAGGGCGAGGGTAGAACGGCGGCCTGCGCGATCAGGACTCGTGGATCGCGCACAACTCCGCAGGTAGTCCGGTTTCGTGCTGATCGCACGATCCGCAACATGCAGCGGGCGTTGGTGGCCAAGGATGAGTTGATCGCGAAGCTGCGTACGGAGAATGAGACGTTGCGCGCGGAGAACGAGCAGCTCAAGGTGCGGGTGGCCGAGTTGGAGCGCCGGTTGCAGATGAATTCCGGCAACTCCTCGATGCCGCCGAGCTCGGACCTGTTCAAAGCCGAGGCCCAGGTCGTTGCGGGAGAAGTCGGGCCGCAAGCCGGGCAAGGCGAAGGGCGAGCCGGTCTCTTTCCTGTAGTTCGCCATCCCGGACGAGGAACACGACTGGTATCCCGCCGATTGCCGGGACTGCGGCGCGGACCTGGCCGGGGCTGGACAGGCCGGGGTGATCCGGCGTCAGGTGCACGAGCCGCCCGAACCGACGATCACGGTGATCGAGCATCGCCTGCACATGCGGCGATGTGTCTGCGGAAGCGTGACGACGGCTGCGGCTCCTGAGGGAGGGACGCACCGGTCTCCAATGGTCCCGCGATGCGCGCGCTGGCTGTCTACCTGGCCATCTTCCAGTTGCTGCCGATCGGCAGGACGGCCGAGCTGATCGCCGATCTGAGTGGCGCGAGTGTCTCGAAGGCTGGATCATGACCGTGCTGGCGCAGGCGCATGAAGAGCTGGCCGACGTCGACGCGCTGATCAAGACGCTGATCACGCTGTCGGCGGTGGTGCATGCCGATGAGACCTCCATGAAGCTGGCCAGCGCCGCCGGCCGTTAGGGGTGGCTGCATGTGGCGGCTACCACCACGCTGACCTCCTATCACGCGCACGCCTCGCGCTGGCTGGCCGCCGTGCGCGAGCATGGGGTGCTGCCCGAGGTGAGCGGGGTGCTGGTCCATGACAGCCTGGCCATGTACGACTCGGCCAAGCTTGCCGACCCCGACGGGGAACGCCTGCCGGTCTTCACCCACGCCTTGTGCGGGGCACACCTGTGCCGGGAGCTGGTGGCCGCCGCCGAACGCCATCCGGGGCAGAACTGGCCGCTGCAGGCCAAACGCGCCCTGTACGCGCTCAACGATGCCGCCCACACCGCCCGCGACCAGGGTCACGAGCACATCCCACCGGAGATCCTCACCAGGCAGGCCACCCTGTTTCGGCACGCGGTCCGGATCGGACTGGCCGTCCATCCCCGCGTTTCGCCCATGACCTGACCGTGCCCTTCACCAATAACCGGGCCGAGGGCGACCTCAGGATGGCCAAGATCAAAGTCAAGGTCTCGGGCACCATGCACCATGACCGGCCTGCGGCAGTTCGCCCGCATCCGCAGCTACTTCTCCTCCGCCCGCAAGAACGGCATCACCGCCTGGCAATCCCTGCACGACCTCTTCGTCGGCGCCCCCTGGCGACCCAGCCCTGCTCACGCCACCGGCTGATCAAGTAGAAGCTGAGCAGTTACGGGAGCGGTGGCGTACAACGGCGGCAGACCTTCCGTTGGCGATGGGGCTTGGATAACCACCGTTGCTACCGGAAGGTCGCCCTATGTCGCAGAAGATACGCTCTACGTCACACTTTCACCCGATATCGGCCCCACGCAGCAAACGCCGGGATCAGTTTGTACGCGGGCACTTACGAGCTACCAAGTGATTGTTGGGCTCCATTGGTAGGTGTAGCCGGTGTACCTGCCCTCATAGTAGGCAGTCACCTTGATCTGGGTCTCGTAGCTATGGCCAGAGGTCGGCCAGACGTTGATCGAGTAGTTCTCGCCCCATTTGTTCTCCCGTGCCGCTAGGGTGCAGTCGATCGACTTGTCCACGACCTTGGACTTGGTGGTCAGGTCGATCAGGGCCATGTACATGGAGCAGTTCGTCCAAAGCCCTGGGTTCGCGGCACTGAAGTAGATGTAGGCGTCCGAGTTGATCCGAGCCCATCCCCCGTTCTGCGCGCACGCCTTAACTTTGTATTGGGCCTGACCGGTACCTGTCCAGGCGGAAAGAGAGCAGCCGCCTCCTGTGGACGCCGAGGCCGATGTCGCAGGCACGACGAGACCCGCCAAACACAGAAGAACCACGGTTGCGATCGAGTGGATACGCATTCTTCCTCCGTTTCTGTCAACGGGCCGAACGTTATGGGCGATGAGTGCGTGATCTGGTCCTCCAGATCACGCATCGCCTTTGAGCCGTGGGGAGCTGCCCAAGCCCGCCAGGCCCAAGCCGGAGGACGGTTGGGAACACTTCGTCAACCAGCCGGACGGCGAGCAGGCCAAGGCCGTGCTCGCAGAGATACTCAACTTCTCCCGTGGCGAGATGCTCCGCCACCGTAGGGACGCGGAAGGGCACGGCACGTACCCGCACGATCTGACGGAGCTCCGGCATCTCGTGCCCACCTGGTGGGGACAGTGGCGCGGCCAGAACGCTGTGCAGAACTACGGCATGGTGCTCGTGCAGGAGCACCTTTCGCCTGAGCTTGTTCTTTAAGGTCCGAGATCGCGTTGGGCGGTCAGGGATTTCGGCCGTGTGTGGACTTTCCCCAGGTCATAGCAGGGAGCGCGCTGCCGGTTGCATGAACCGAGCGGCCGCCCGGGGCCAGGTTTGCTGGGTTTGGGTGCTCGGGTCGGGCATGACGTTGCGGGGCGGATGTTACGAAATCCTCGCCGTACTCGGGCAAGGGTTAGCCGCCCGGGCGGGGCGGGTTTCTCCCATGGGCGGCGCAGGTCCTCTACCAGGTAGCGGGCCAGTCGGAGCTGGGTGTAGGCGGATAACGAGCCAGGTCCACACATCCGCCGCCTGCGGGTTGCGGAGCTTCGGGACAGTCCAGCCGAGGGTCTGCTTGAAAAGCCGGAAGGTGTGCTCCAGGTCGAACCTGCGAAGGAACGCCCGCTACAACAGGTTGACCTGGGCGGCGGACAGACTGGTGGCCGATGACCACAGCCAGACCGGCTTGGGGTGGGCGTCGCCGGGCAGGTGCTCGACGGTCAGCCGAATGAGCGTGCCCTCGATGATCGGCATCTCCGTCGCGCTCGATCCAGGCGGCGCGGCGGGTGAGCCGGTGGTGCAGCCGGTCCCACGCCTGGGCGGTGGCGGTGCCGTACCGCGTCGTCTGGGTCGAGGTGGTCTGGTCAGGGGTGTGCCAGGTCGACGGGTCGCCGAAGCGGAACTCACCGCCATGCTTGGGCGGGCGGCCACCGGCGGGATGGGCCAGGCAATGCTCACGCCGCGCAGGAAGCGTACGTGAAACCCCTTTTACTCGGAGATGGAAAAGCGCTTCCCAAGCGACTCCGCCCCGCTGTCTGGCGGAATGCTCCAGGAATAACCTGGTGGTGGATGCTGTGCACGCTTGGGGGCGACTCGCGGCCTGGTTCGGCGAGCGGGGAGGTCACCTTTCCGGGAGCTCCTTATGAAGCCTTTGACGGAAAAATCAACATTTGTCGGGCGGAGGCATGAGCTGTCCGCGGCGCGAAAAGCGCTGTCGAAGGCGCGGCTGCTGACCTTGACCGGCACGGGCGGGGTCGGCAAGACCCGGCTGGCGCTCAGGCTGGCCGAGCTCCTGCGGGACAAATACCGGGACGGCGCCGAGGTGGTCGAACTCGGCCCTCTGGAGACCGGTGACCTGCTGGAGCCGGCGGTCGCCGCGGCCCTCGGGCTGCGCGACGCGCCCCCCGACCTCATGGGCGCGCTGGTGGAGCACCTGTCGGCCAGGCGGATGCTGCTGGTCCTGGACAACTGCGAGCATCTGGGCGAGGTCTGCGCCCGTTTCGTGCAGCGGCTGCTGCAGGCGGCGCCCCATGTGCAGGTCCTGGTGACCAGCAGGCAGACGCTGGGCGTGTACGGCGAGCAGGTGCTGAGGGTCCAGCCGCTGTCCGTTCCGTGCCCTGACCGCACGGTCCCGGCGACCGGCCCTGCTCTGCCGGGTCAACCTGGCACCGACTGCGCGCTGCTGGCGGAGCCGAGGACCGGCCGCACGGTCCGGGAGGTCGCCCGGCATGACGCGGTTCGCCTGTTCGTGGAGCGCGCGGCGCACGTCGTGCCGGGCTTCTCGCTGGGCGTGGGAAACGTGGAACGCGTGGCGCGGCTGGTGCGGCGCCTTGAGGGGATCCCGCTGGCGATCGAGCTGGCCGCCGCACGGCTGCGTACCCTGTCGCTGGAGCGGCTGACGGACGAGCTGGACGAGCGCTTCGACGTGCTGACGGCCGGCGCGCCCACCGCGTTGCCGCAGCACCAGACGCTGCGCGCGACCATGGACTGGAGCTTCCGGCTGTGCTCGGCGGCGGAGCAGCGGCTGTGGGCGCGGCTGTCGATCTTCCCCGGCGGGGCCGATCTGGACACCGCCGAGAAGGTCTGCTCCGGCGAGGGGATCGACCCGGTCGACGTGCTGGATCTCCTGGCCGGGCTGGTGGACAAGTCCGTCCTGGTCCGGGACGGGCTCGGCTGCCGCATGCCGGAGAGCCTGCGCGCGTACGGCTCCGAGCGGCTGACGCCCGCCGAACGGCGGCTGCTGCGCACGCGTTTCGTCGGCCACTACCGGGAACTGGCGCAGGCGCACCGGCTCGACCAGCTGGTACCCGACCAGCTGGAGCGTTACCAGGCGCTGCGGCGGGAGCTGCCCAACGTACGCGCCGCCCTGGAAATCTCCCTGAGCGAGCCGCCGCTGGCCCCTGCCGGGCTGGAGACCGCGTCGGCGATGTGGTGTTTCTGGCTGCTGTCCGGCGCGCTCAACGAGGGCCGCTACTGGCTCGAACGCGGCCTGGAGCTGCTGCCGGAGGCCGGCCGCGCCCGGGCGACGGCGCTGTGGGTGGACAGCATGCTCGCCCTGCGCCAGGGCGACCTCGCCGCGGCCCTGCCGCGGCTGGAGGAATGCCACGCCATCGCCCGCCAAGCGGGGAATGAGGACATCTTGCCGTACGCCGTCCGGACCGAGGGCGTGGCCGCCTTCTCCAGCGGCGAAGGGCGGCGCGGTCTCGCGCTGTTGCGGGAGTCCCTCGCCCTCCACCGGGCCAGGCACGACATGGACGGGGTCCTGTTCAACCTCTACTTCGCGGCCGCGTACGGCGCGAGCGAGGACCCCGCCCAGGCCGCGGGGTTCGGCGAGGAGCTCCTGGACCTGTGCGAGTCCCACCACACCCTGGTGTCCCGCGCGTACGCCCAGCTGGCCCTCGCCGTCGCGTGGTGGAACCTGGGCGACCGCCCGCGAGCCGAGGCCCTGGTGACGGCGGCCACGGAGTTCGCCGGGCAGAACGACGACCGGTGGTGCCTCGCCCAGTGCCTGGAGGTGCTGGCATGGGTCGCCTGTGCCCGGGAGGAGCACGAGAGAGCCGCCGGGCTGCTGGGAGCGGCGCATGCGCTGTGGCAGGCGGCCGGCGCCTCGCCCGAACGGCTGTGCTACCACGCCCCGTCGCACGAACGGTGCACGGATCAGACCCGCCGCACTCTCGGGAGAGGGGCGTTCACGTCCGCGTTCCGCCAGGGGGCGCGGCTCGGGGCCGGCCGTGCCGTCACTTTCGCGGTCCGTCCCGGGCACGGGAACTCGTCCTGAGGCTCAACGGCCACCGCTACCCCCGCCAGATCCGCTGGTAGGCCTCACGGTAGCCGCGGGGCTCCCATGACGTGGCGCCGTTCACGTTCTCCGCCGTGGTCAGGTGGACCGGCGACACGTAACCGCTCGGCGGGCGACCGGCGAAGGCGCGGTTCAGCTCGTCGACGATCTGGCTGCCCTGCGCGTTCAACGGCTCCGGTACGGTCGCCTGCTGGTGCCGCCGGTCGCGGATGCGCTCGAACGCCGATGGGTCGCCGTCCCCGGCGCCGATGGAGTAGGGCGGCCCGCCGCCCGGCCGGCGGGCCGCGCGCAGCGCCGGAGCGGCGTCGGCCAGGTAGACGTCGTTGATGGCGACCGAGTGCGTCCAGCGGTCGCCGAACCGTGCCAGCAGGGAGGAGACCACCTGCGGCATGCGGCTGCCGACGTCAGGGAGCGGGATGTTCTCGTACGCGAGGAGCTTGACGCCGGAGCAGCTCAGCAGCGTCTTCTTGATGAGCTGGGACTTGTTCTCCGCGAACGGGATCGAGGAGTCGGTGAAGATCACGACTCCGGCGGCGCCGTTCGACCTGGCGATGATCCAGTACGCGCTGATCCTCGCGACGTCCTCCACTCGGCTCGTGACATTGGTGAAGAGCTTGGGGTTCACGCTGGGGCCCGGCGCGTTGGTCGCATGCCAGCCCACGAGCACGATGCCGGCGGCGTTGGCCTGCCTGACCTGCAGGGCCACGGAGTTCGGGTCGAACCCGCCGATGACGATCCCGGACGGCCGCAGCGCGATCGCCTCGCCCAGGGCCGCTCGTATCCCGGCGGGGGTGCCCTGGCCGTCGATCACGCGGAACCGCCATCGTACGGACTGCGCGGCCTGCCGCACCCCGTTGGCGGTGCCGGCCACGCCGGGGTTGGTCATGGTCGACGCGACGAAGACGACACTCTTGCCGGGGACCGCCCGCGGCCCGCTCGTGGGACCGTCCCAGGCAACGTTCACCGCCTCGGCCCGCTTGACCTCCCGCGCGGCGATGCGCACCACGCCGGGGCACGGGCTCACGGCGGTCCGGCCGGGAGCGGGCTGCTGCGGGCCGCGCGAGCAGCCGCCCGCGACCACGGCGGCCAGCGCCAGCGCCGTGGCGGCCCGCACGAGGTTCATGTCCGGTTCCTCGCCCGGCGCCGTGCGGAGTAGCCGGCCAGCCCGACCGCGATCAGCAGGGTGATGCCGTTGAACAGCGGTGTCACCCAGAACTCCGCCCCCAGCTGGCCGATGCCGGACAGCCCGATGGCCAGGACCGCGACGGCGACGACCGTGCCCCAGGGGTTGGGCCGGCCCGGTTTGATCGTGGTTGAGCCGAGCAGGGCGGCGGCGAACGCCGGCAGCAGATGGTCGAGGCCGACGCTCGGGTTGCCGATCTGCTGCTGGGCGGCGAGCAGGATCCCGGCGAAGCCGGTCACCAGGCCGGAGATCGCGAAGGCGACGACGACGTACCGGCGGATCGGGATCCCGACCAGTTCGGCCGCTCGCGGGTTCGAGCCGATGACGTAGAGATAGCGGCCCACGGCGAGCCGCTCCAGCATGAGCCAGAGCACGGCGGCCAGGACGAGGACGTAGAAGGCGGGTACGGGCACGTTCAGGAACGTCGACTCGTACAGGCCGGTCAGGCCCGCCGGCAGGCCTTCGGGACCGGGGAAGATCCGGGCGCCGTGGGTCACCCAGCCCGTGGTGGCGTACAGGATGCTGCCGGTGCCGAGAGTCGCGACGAACGAGTCGATGCGGACGAACTCCACGAGCAAGCCGTTGATCATGCCGACCACGACTCCGCCGGCGAGCACGGCCAGGCATGCCTGGGGCCACGGCCACCCGGCGTTGATGACGAGGAGCAGCGTCATGACGTGCCCCAGGCCCAGGCCGTACCCGATGGAAAGGTCGAAGTGCCCCGTGACGATGGGGATCATCGCGCCCAGCGCCAGGATCGCGACGATCGAATAGGCGGAGACGATGGCCGTCAGGTTGGCCATGGTGGGGAACGTGTCCGGCAGCACGAACGCGAACACGGCAAACAGGATGACGGCCAGCGCGAGCAGTCCGTAGCCGCCGATCAGCCGGCCGGCGGACAGCCGCCGCCGGCGCGCGGAACCGTTGATCAGCAATGGCCCGTCCCGTAGGCCGTGGCCGCGCGGGCGAGAGCGGCGGCGGTGAGGGCGTCACCGCCCAGCTCGGTGATCATCGCTCCGCGCGCGAACACGAGGGCACGGTCGCACATGTTCACGACTTCCTCGAAGTCGGCCGAGACCAGGAGCGCGGCCATCCCGGTCGCCAGGGCGTCGTCGAGCAGCCGGTATATCTCGGCCTTCGCGCCGACGTCGACGCCGGCTGTGGGCTCCTCCAGGATCAGGAGGCGGGGGCGGGCCTTGAGCCATCGCCCGATCAGCATCTTCTGCTGGTTTCCGCCTGACAGGTCGGTGAAGGACGCTTCCGCGTCGGCGGGGCGAACGCGCAGGCGCGTCATGAGCTCGGCGGTCTCGGCGCGCTCGCGGCGCGGACTCAGCGGGCTCAGCGGCGATCGTCCGCGCGTCCCGGGGTTGGCCAGCAGGTTCTCCCGTACGCTCAAATTCTCCGCCGCCCCCTCCTCGTACCGGTTGCCGGTCACGAGGCCGACGCCCGCGCCGACGGCGGCAGAGACCGAGCCCGGCCGGTACGGGAGGCCGCCGAGCAGCACGTGGCCCGAGAGCATGGGGCATGCGCCGGCCAGCACGCGCCCGATCTCCCAGTGCCCGGCGCCGGCGAGCCCGACGAGCCCGAGCAGTTCCCCGGCCCGCAGGTCGAATCCGACCGGGCCCGCCTGGCTGGTGCGCACGTCCTCGAGGCGGAGCAGGACCTCTCGCGGCCTGCGGACCTGGCGCCGGTGGCGCCTGCTCTCCCGGCCGACGATGTCGCGCACGAGACCGGCCGGATCGCGGCCGGCGAGCGGGCCGTGGCTGACGAGGCGCCCGTCGCGCAGGACGGCGACCCTGTCGGCGATCCGGTAGACCTCGTCGAGCCGATGCGTGACATACAGGATCCCGTGGCCGCGCTCGCGGAGCGCACGCAGGACGTCGAAGAGACGGCCGCGTTCGGCGACGGGCAGGGAGGCGGTCGGCTCGTCCAGCACGACGATCTCCGCGTCCGTGGCCAGCGCGCGGGCGATGGCCACGAGTGAGCGTTCGGCGCGCGTCAGGTGCGCGATCGGCTCGTCCGGGTCGAGATGGCAGGCCACGATCTGGAGGGCGTCCATGCAGCGGTCACCGACCGCGCGCCAGGATATGAGGCCGCCGCGCCGGGCGTATCCCGTGCCGAGGGCGATGTTCTCCGCGACGGTCATCCACTCCACGAGGCCGAGATCCTGATGGATGAACGCCATGCACGCGGTGGCGGCCCGGCTGCCCAGCGGCTGGCCGGCCACGACCACCTCTCCCCCGTCGGCCCGGTGGACGCCGGCCAGGATCTTGATCAGCGTCGACTTGCCGGCGCCGTTCGCGCCGAGCAGGGCGAGGACGTCGCCGCGGTAGAGTTCGAGATCCACGCCGTCCAGCGCGTGGATGCCGCCGAAGTGCTTGCGGAGCCCCCGGATCCGGATGAGCGGATCGGGGGTGGTCGCCGGTCCCGGCGTGGTCATCTCTCGAGGTCCTCAACTGGCCTGGCGCGAGGCCCACGTCTTGGCTATCTGCGACCTGGACGTGAAGTTCAGCTTGCGCAGGATGTTCTCCACATGGCACTCCGCGGTGCGCTGCGAGATGACCAGGTCTTCGGCGATCTGCTTGTTGCTCAGGCCCTGGGCGACGAGTTCGGCGATCTCCCGTTCTCTGCGGGTGAGGACGGACGCGACGTCGGATCCCGGCTGGACGCCTTCCGCGCGCCGGGTGAGCTTCTCGTCCAGCGCGATGGCGGCGGCCTGGTCGACAGTGAGCTGCGAGCCGCGCTCGAAGGCCGCCTTGAACGTCTCTTCCTTGAGGTGGCGCCGGACGGTGGACTCGCACCGGTCGTGGGCACCCGCCAGATGCCCGAGCCCGGACAGTGACGTCCCGATCGACCGCCAGGTCATGTGAGCGGCGCCCAGCATCCGGGCGGCCTGATCGTACTGCTCGTCGTCGGCCAGGATCCAGGCCAGCCCCTCCAGGCACTGGGCGAGGCCCAGATGGTCGTTGCAGCGCAGCTTCAGCCGGACGGCGTCCCGCATCATGGTCGCGGCCCGCCCGTGGTCGCCCTGCCGCCATCGGTCCAGGGCCGCGACCCACAGCGCGTACGAGACCGACCACTCGGCGTTCGCCCGCACGGCCGTCTCCAGGACTTCCTCGCACAGCTTCGCGGCGCGCGGATCGCCCATGAGCACGGCGGTCATGGCCAGCTGGAAGAGCGCCACCCACGCATTGCCGCGATGGCCCAGGGCGCGGCGCCGGGACAGGGCCTCTTCCAGGAGCTCGAAGGCTCGGGGGAAATCGCCGGTCAGCAACGTGGCGAACCCGGTGATGTGGACGGCGCCGGCGAGCTCGGCCTCGTCACCCAGCCGCTCCGCGAGCTCCCGGCACTCATCCAGCAACGGCTTGGCGGCCTGCGCTTCCCCGCGGAGCAGCACGAGCCAGGCGTCGACCCACAAGGCCTTGGCCCGTAGAGCGCCGGCGCCGGGCTCCTGTGCCAGCGCCCGCTCCAGCCAGTGGTGCCCTTCGCTCGGGGAGCTCCACGAAAGCCGATGGCTCCACATCGCGGCGGCGATCTCGAGCGCGGCCCATGCCTCCCCCGGCTCGCTCAGGCAGAACTCCAGCGCGGCCCGTACGTTCCCCTGCTCCTCGGTGAGCCGCGCCAGCCAGTCCATCTGCTGCTCGCCGAACCACTCGGCCTCGGCCCGCGCCGCCAGGCCGCGGCACCAGTCGCGGTGGCGCAGCCGAAGGGCCCTGTCCAGGCCGGACTCGGCGAGCCGCTCCGATCCGTACTGGCGCAGCGTGTCCAGCATCCCGAAACGGCCCTGCCCGCGGCGCTGCACGATCGACTTGTCCACCAGCCGGCCCAGCACGTCCACCACGCTCTCCGGGGCGATCCCGCCCCCCGGGCACACGCACTCGATGGCGTCCAGGCAGCAACCGCCGGAGAAGACCGACAACCGCTCCCACAGCGCCCGCTCATCGTCGGAACACAGGTCATAACTCCAGTCCAGCAGCGCCCGCAACGTCTTCTGCCGCGGCGGCGCGGTGGTGGGCCCGGCCGTCAGCAGGCGGAACCGGTTGTCGATGCGCTGGAGGATCTGCTGCACGGACAGGACCTGCACGCGCACCGCGGCGAGCTCGATGGCCAGCGGGATGCCCTCCAGTCGCCGGCACAGCCGCGCCACCGTCGCGCTGTTGGCCTCGTTGACCCGGAAGTCGGGCACGACGGAGGTGGCGCGATCCTCGAACAGCCGCACCGCCTCGTTCCGCAGTGCGTCATCCAGCGGCATCTCGGCCGCGTCCGGCACGGTCAACGGCGGGACCTCGAAGATCTGCTCCCCCGCGACGTGCAGCGCCTGCCGGCTGGTGGCCAGGATGCTCAGCTCAGGGGACATCGCCAGCAGATCGCCGGTCAGGCCGGCACACTCGCAGTGCAGATGCTCGCAGTTGTCCAGCACCAACAGCGCCCGCTTGTCATGCAGGAACTCGGCAACAGAGTCCAGGTCCGGCCGGGGGCAACCGACGGCGGCGGCGACCGTTTCCACGAGCAGGTCTCCCGCCACCAGCGGAGACAGGTCGATCAGCCAGACCCCGTCACGGAAGTCCCGTGACAGCTCCGCGGCGATCCGGCACGCCAGCCGCGTCTTGCCCACCCCGCCGGCACCGGTGAGCGTCACCATCCGGCCGGCCGCGAGCAGGCGCTTGCCCTCGGCTATCTCGTGCCTGCGACCGACGAAGCTGGTGAGCTCAAGCGGCAGACTCCCCGATCGCGTCATCGCGGATGGCACAAACGTCCACCCCCCACATATCCCCGTGACATATTCAATTACCCGGCCCCGGTAATGCCATGGCACGGCAGACGTAAATGCTGCACTAGTCACACTGAATTTTTTCCAACCGCCTTCACCCGTGCCGCCAAAGGACCGGTTCGTTGGCGATCCCACTACCGCCGGCACCGGCGGCGGGGCGATCGCTGGATCTCCCGCCGAAGCCGACCGCGGTAGATACATCGGATGTCAAGGCTTGTTAAGAGGGTGTTTCGGTGCTATCTCCTTGGACGAAGGCCACCGGTGATCGGAGGAATCAGTGCCCCACCCCCCGCGGCGGCGATTGAGCGCCATCTTGATCGTCGCGTTCATGCTCGCCAACGGACTGTCCGGCCCGGCGCACGCGCAAGCGGAACCGGAGCCGGCCGCCGACGCCGGTCAGACACCCGATGACCTGACCCTCTGGTACGACAAGCCCGCGACCGATTGGGAGACCCAGGCCCTGCCCATCGGGAACGGCCCTTTGGGCGCCATGGTCTTCGGCGGCGTCGGGGCCGAGCAGATCCAGTTCAACGAGAAGACCTTATGGACCGGCGGCCCGGGCTCCCCGGGCTACGACTACGGCAACTGGAAGGCCCCGCGCCCGGACGCCGTCTCCGAGGTCCAGCAGCAGATCGACCGCGACGGCAAGATGGCGCCGAACGACGTAGCCGCCAAGCTGGGCCAGCCCAAGACGGGGTTCGGGGCGTACCAGACCTTCGGCGATCTCCATCTCGACTTCGCCGGCGCGCCGCAGAACCCCACCGCCTACCGCCGGGAGCTGAGCCTGCGCGAGGCCGTGGCCCGGGTCGGCTACACCGCGGACGGCGTCCGCTACTCGCGCGAGTACTTCGCCAGCAACCCCGGCAACGTGATCGTCGGACGGCTCTCCGCCGACCAGGGCGGCAAGGTGTCGTTCACCCTGCGGCACACCTCGCCGCGCAACGACAAGACGATCACGGCCAGGGCCGGCCGCCTCACCATCCGCGGCGCGCTCAGCAACAACAAGATGACGTTCGAGGCCCAGGTGCAGGTGATCACCAAGGGCGGCACCCGTACCGACGACGGAGACAGGATCACCGTCACCGGCGCCGACAGCGCTGTGTTCGTGCTGTCGGCCGGCACCGACTACGCCGACACCTACCCCGCCTACAAGGGCGAGGACCCGCACGCCAAGGTCACCGCCGCGGTGGACGCCGCCGCCGCCAAGAGCTACGACGAGCTCAAGAAGGCGCACGTCGCCGACTACCGCAAGCTGTTCGACCGGGTGCAGCTGGATCTCGGGCAGCGCACGCCGGCCATCCCCACCGACCGGCTGCGCAAGAGCTACACCGGCGGCGCCGCGCCCGACGACCGGGCGCTGGAGGCGCTGTTCTTCGCCTACGGCCGCTACCTGCTGATCTCCTCCTCCCGCGAGAACGACCTGCTCCCCGCCAACCTGCAGGGCGTGTGGAACAACTCGACCAGCCCGCCCTGGTCGGCCGACTACCACGTCAACATCAACCTGCAGATGAACTACTGGCCGGCCGAGCAGACCAACCTGCACGAGACCACCAAGCCCTACGACCGCTACATCGCGGCTCTGGTCGCGCCCGGCCGCAAGACCGCCCAGGACATGTACGGCGCACGCGGCTGGCTGGTCAACAACGAGACCAACTCCTTCGGCTTCACCGGCGTGCACAACTACGCCAGCTCCTTCTGGTTCCCCGAGGCCGCCGCCTGGACCACCCAGCACCTGTACGACAGCTACCGCTTCACCGGCGACGTGGACTACCTGCGCCGGACCGCGTACCCGGTGATCAAGGGGGCGGCGGAGTTCTGGCTGGACTTCCTGCACACCGACCCGCGTGACGGCAAGCTCGTCGTCTCCCCGAGCTACTCGCCCGAGCACGGAGACTTCTCCGCGGGCGCGTCGATGTCCCAGCAGATCGTCCGCGAGGTGTTCACCAACGCCCTTGCGGCGGCCAAGCGGCTGAAGGTGGACGAGGACTTCCAGGCCGAGGTGAGCGCGGCCCTGGCCAAGCTCGACCCGGGCCTGCGCATCGGCTCCTGGGGCCAGTTGCAGGAGTGGAAGAGCGACTGGGACTCCAGGACCGACACCCACCGGCACGTCTCCCACCTGTACGCCCTGCACCCGGGCAACCAGATCACGGCCGGCACGCCGGAGGCCGGGGCGGCCAAGGTCTCGCTGGCCGCGCGCGGCGACGGCGGCACCGGCTGGTCCAAGGCCTGGAAGATCAATTTCTGGGCGCGGCTGCTGGACGGCGATCACGCCCACAAGATGCTCGCCGAGCAGCTCAAGAGCTCCACGCTGGACAACCTGTGGGACACCCACCCGCCGTTCCAGATCGACGGCAACTTCGGCGCCACCTCCGGCATCGCCGAGATGCTCGTCCAGAGCCAGCACGACGTGGTGCACGTGCTGCCCGCGCTGCCGTCCGCCTGGCGGGACGGCTCGGTGTCGGGCCTGCGCGCCCGCGGCGACGTCACCGTGGACGCCACCTGGAAGGACGGCGCCCCCGACACCGTGACCGTGCACCCGGGCAGGAGCGGCCCGATCAAGGTCAAGTCGCCGTTCATCGCCGGCCGCTACCGCGTCCACGACGAGCAGGGCCACGAGGTCGCGCCACGCCGCGACGGCGACACCCTGAGCTGGAACGCCCGCGCGGGCACGGCGTACACGATCCAGAACGAGGCGGCCGTCACCCTGAGGGCGCCCGGCACGGCCATGCCGGGCACTCCGTTCGAGGCGCAGGTCACGGTCACCGCCACCCGCCGCAGGGCGGTGCCCGACTCGGACGTGACACTCACCGCGCCCCAGGGCTGGACCGTCGAGCCGGCGTCCCGTCACCTGGCCGGTGTGGCGCCCGGCCAGTCGCGTACCGCCGCCTTCACCGTCACACCGGGACCGGCCGACGGCTCGCGCCGCGCGGTGCTCGCCGCTTCGGTCACCGGCTCCTGGAAGGGCGCGGCCACCGCCGTGCTCGCCCTGGACCCCTGCGCGCCGGCCACCGCCGGTTCGGTCCTGGTCGCCTGGGACCCGAAGGAGGGCGGCGCCGTCGCCGACGCCTCCGGCAACGGCCGCCACGCCACCGTCACCGGCGGCGCCCCCGCCTACGACGCCACCGCACCGTCCGGCAGCGGGCTGACCCTCGACGGCAACACCTACCTGACCACCGCGAACACCACGCTCGGCCTGGTGCGGGAGGCGACGTTCGCCGCCGAGGTCAAGATCTCGGGCAGCGGCTACCGCCGGCTGTTCGACTCTCAGCCGTCCGGGGACCCCGGCACCGACGGTGTCCTCATCGACGTGACCCCCGGCAATACGCTGCGCTTCATCGGCGCCGGTGCGAACGTCGGCCTGAACACCACCCTGCCCACCGGCCGCTGGATCGATCTCGTGGTCACGCTGGACCGCACCGGCGCCATCACCGTCTACGTGGACGGCGAGCGCAGGGCGAGCGGCCAGGCCACCGCCGACGGCGTCGCCGGCTGCGCCTCCCGCCCCCTGCGCTTCGGCGCCGACCAGGGCGGCGGCCAGCGCCTGACCGGCGCGGTCGACCGCGCCGCCATCCTGGCCCGGTCGTTGACGGCCGACGAGGTGAAGAACTGGCGGGACCTGGCCTTCTGACGTCCATCGGTGCGCGGCTCCGGCAGGCCCTGCACCGGCCGACCGCCTGGCTGCTCCGCCGTCACGGACCCCGATAGGCTTGCCCGCGGCCGCCCTCGGGGACCGGGCGGCGCTGCCGTCGAGTGATCGGTGAACATGGAGATCCGCGAGGCCTCGAGGCCTTCCAACGGCGGGCATGGGCCGGCGCTTCCTCTGTCAAAGCGATAATCAGCGATGACTGTCATCTCGATCGGAGATGGGCCAGTTCAGCAGTGCGGCCAGGGCAGTGCGGTCGTTGACGCCGGTCTTGTCGTAGACGGCGTACAGGGTGTTGGCCACGGTGCGGACGGACACGACGAGCCGCTGGGCGATCTCGCGGTTCGTCAGCCCCTGGGCGGCCAGCACCGCGATCTCGCGCTGCCTCGGCGTCAGGCCGGGGACGCCGACGTCCATCAGCGCGAGGGTACGGGCGCCCTGGCAATGCTGGGAGAGCCGCCAGGCCCGGGTCTCCGCCGCCCGCGCGCCGCGCCACAGCCCGGACTCGCGGAAGCGGGCGGCCGCCTGCGCCGCCGCCTCGGCCGCGTACAGCAGCAGGCCGAGCCGCTCGAAGCCCTCCGAGATCGCGTCGAGCTCCGCGCCGTCGCGGGCGGTGGCGTGCCGCGCGAAGAGCGCGACCAGCGGGCTGTCCAGGTCGAGCGCGGCGAGCCGGGCGGACACCAGCTCGGGACGGCCCAGCCGGACGACGTCGTGCAGCGCGAACGGCACGTCGCACGGCAGCCCGCTCCCGGCGGTCTCCAGGCAGAGCTCGACGGCCCCGGCCGCGTCGCCGCGCCCGGCCATGGTCCATACCCGGGCGAAGCGGAGGGGCAGGACGGCGGACGGGCCGATCGGCATGCCCGTCGCCTCCGCCCGCGCCAGGGCTTCTTCGGCCGCGGCGACGTCGCCGAGGAGCGCGTACGCGTGCGCGAGCTCGCCCAGGCAGGACCCCGCCAGCGCGCTTCGGGCAGGCAGCCGCCCGGCCGTGTCGCGGGCCCAGGCGAGGGCGTTGGTGAGCCGGCCGCGCAGCCGCAGCACGCGGGCCTTCACCGTGCCGAACTCCAGGAGCGCCCGCGTCCAGCTGCCGAACTGGCCGTCCAGGCCGTATCCCTCGTCGGCGAACCGCTCGGCGGTGTCCAGCTCGCCGAGCAGCAGGGCGGCGTTCGCGGCGTTACCGGTCAAGGTGGCGGCAAGGCTACGCATGTCGTCCCGTTCCTCCACGAGCCCGGCCCGGATGTCCGCCACGCGGGCCAGGCATTCCGCGGCGCGACCCCGCGCCGCCATTACGGCCACCTCCGCCACGACCAGCAGGCGTGCGCCGTGCCGGCTGAGCGGCCCCATGTCCCTGGCACACGCCAACAGGTCCTCGGCGGCGGCGATGTCGCCGGTGAGGACAGCCAGTACGGCCCGCATGATGAACACGCCCTGCCGTGCTCCGGCGTCGCCCACGAGCCGGGTGGTCTCCTCCAGGACGGCCCGCGCCCGCGCGACGTCCCCGAGCCCGACGGCCAGGTTCAGCGCCCGCTGCACGCCGAGGTCCGTCCTGGCCAGCTCGGTCATATCCGCTTCCCACGCGATGGCGGACGCCTCGTCGGCCTCGGCGTACCGGTCGGAGTAGGACAGCACCGTAGCCAGCGCGGCCAGCGCGGGCGTACCGCCGCCCGCGGCCACGGCGGCACGCCCGAGCCGTACGGCCAGTTCCAGGTCCCGGATGACCCTGGCGCGCTCGCAGCCGGCCAGCAGCAGCCCGGGATCGCCGGCCATGCCGCCGTCCAGCCGCCAGACGGCGACCCTGAGCACGTCCTCGCGCCGTCGCAGCCCGGCCTCGGTGACCGCCTGGGCCAGCCGGCGCATCATCGTGCGGGCGCGCAGCACCCCGCAGCCGTCCCTGATGACCTCGCCGTACAGGGGGTGCGCGAGCCGTACCTGGAGCCGCTGGCCGTCCGGCTGCACGGTGACGAGCTGCCTGTCCTCCAGGTGCTGGACGGCGTCGAGGGACCCGAGAACGGCCAGCAGGTCGGCGCCGAGCGGCTCGCCGTAGGCCAGGAGCTCCAGCACCTCCCGCTCCCGCGCGGTCAGCTCGCCGATGCGGCCCGCGATGGTCTCGCGCAGCGTGGGCGTGATCGTCAGTGGGCCGCGCCAGCGCCACACGTCCCCGTCCTCGGTGAGGATCCCGGACAGCACGAGCTCGTGCAGGTAGAGGGCGTTGCCCTGGCTGGCGCGCCACAGGCGCGCGACGGTCGCGGACTCCACCCGGCCGCCCAGAGCGGCCTCCAGAACGGCCGCAGTCTCCTCCAGGGAGAACGGCTCCAGCTCCAGCCGCGGCACCAGATCGTCCTTCCACAGCGCGAGCACCGCGTCCGGCACGGGCGTCCGGCTGCGCAGCGTCGCGATCACCCGGGTGCCGCCCCGCGTCACGAGGTGGTGGACGAGCGCGGCCGAGGCCGGGTCGAGCAGGTGGGCGTCGTCCACCACCAGCACCGGCGCGCGCAGCGCGGCGGCGGCCCAGCCCAGCGGGTTTCCGGCGGGCGGCGTGGCAGGCAGCAGCGGGGCGAAGGCGCCCAGCGGTAGCTCCCCTGCGGCCGCGGTGGCCCGCGCCCAGGCCACCTCGCCGAGACCGTGTACGGCCTGCGCCACCAGGCGGCTCTTGCCCGTCCCCGGCGGACCGGCGACCACCACACCCTTGGCGGCGGACCTGATCTCCGCCAGTTGCGCCGCGCGTCCGATGAACGGCCAGGAGGCTGCCACGGCGAAAGCGTATTTGAGTAGGCCATGCTCATGCGAGAGCGTTGCCGCGCCGAGCATGCTGGGCCCATGACCATGACGCTGCCCACCGGCCTGACGGACCTCGTCCGCGCCAGCCTCGGCGACCCGCTGGCCGAGATCGCGGACCAGCACGCCGAGCTCCTCCACCACGGTCCCGGGTCGCTGTCGACGGCCTCGCTCCACCGCGTGCGCGGCACGACGACCGACGGCGTGAGCTGGTCGTTCTTCGTCAAGTCGATCCACGCGATCAACCACTCCCCCTGGTACGCGAAGATGCCCGAGGAGCTGCGGGCCGACGCGGTCGCGAACTTCCCCTGGCGGGCCGACGCGGACGTCTACCTGGCCCGCCCTTCGCTTCCCTGCGGGTTGCGGCTGCCCCGCATGTACCGGCTGGACGACCTGGGGGACGACCGGCTCGTCATGTGGCTGGAGGACGTGCCGGTCGCTCCCGCCGCGTGGGACCTGGACCGCTACCGTGCCGCCGCCCTCCTGCTGGGCCACCTGGCCGCCGCGCGACCCGTGGCGGGCCGGTCGTCCGCGCCGCGCGAACCGCTCAACCGCAGCCTGCGCCATTACTGCGCGGGTCCGGTGGCCGGCCTGTTCCTGCCGATCCTGCGGGACCCGGCGACGTGGCGGCATCCGCTGGTCGCCCGGCACGCCGACCCCCTGCTCCGTACCGACCTGCTGGCCCTCGCCGGCCGGATCGACCCGCTGCTGGACGCCCTGGACCGCCTCCCGCACACCCTCGTCCACGGCGACGCCAGTCCCATGAACCTGCTGGTCCCGGCCGACGGCTCAGCGGAGTTCGTGGCCGTCGACTGGGGCTGGCCGCACCCGGCGGCCGTGGGCTTCGACCTCGGCCAGCTCCTGGTCGGCCGGGCGCACACCGGCGAGCTCGACCCCGCGGACCTGCCCGCCGTCCACGAGGCGATCGAGGCCGCGTACGCCGCCGCGGCGGCCGGCATCGCCGACCCCGGCGAGATCTCCTTCGGCTACGTCGCCACGCTCGTGCTGCGCAGCGCGTGGACCGCGATCCCCTTCGAGCTCCTGGGCCAGGAGCCCACCCCCGAGCTGCACGACCTGTTCCGCAAGCGGGCCGCGCTCGCCCGCTTCATCGCCGACCTGGGGCGGTCGGTCACGGCTTGGTGAGCGGTTCGGCCTGGTAGGCACGGTGCAGCAGCGCCACGAAGGACGGCGCCTCAGGCAGGGGCACGGCCCCGATCCGGTGTACGGCCACACCCGGTGTCCATGAGTTCATGACCACGGCCCCGGACAGGGCCGGCAGGCCGGAGAGCGTGATCTCCTGGGTGCGCTGAGGGATGCCGAGGCGATCCAGTTGCCGGCGGACGATGGTCATCGTGATCCCGCTCAGCATCTCGGCCACAGGCCAGACCACCGCGGTGCCGTCCCAGAAGGCCAGGTTCCAGATCGACGCCTCGCTGAGCCGGCCCCGGCGATCGACGAAGGCGGCGTCGTCGAAGCCCTGTCCGACGGCCTGGCGGAGGAAATACGTCTTCGCCACCTCGCCGACATGCTTCACGGCCGGGAGCATCCGTTCGTGCTCGACCGCCGCCAGCGCCAGCGGGCCTTCCGGTCCGGAGGCGGCGGGTCCGGTACGGACCAGCACCTCCGGCTCGACCTCGGCCCCGGCCACGGTGAACTCGCCCGCCGGCGAATACACCGTGGCCGTCAGCGAGACGTCACCCGGACCGCCCTCCAGGGCCGCACGCAGGTAGGACCGCACTCGATCGCCGGGCAACGCCCGGCCGAACAACTCCACCGAGGCGACCCGCAGCCGCTCCAGATGGA
Organism: Nonomuraea sp. B19D2; assembly: GCF_040137845.1. Classification (NCBI taxonomy): domain Bacteria; kingdom Bacillati; phylum Actinomycetota; class Actinomycetes; order Streptosporangiales; family Streptosporangiaceae; genus Nonomuraea; species Nonomuraea sp. B19D2. Next base: position 33,343 of record NZ_JBEFAK010000021.1, read on the forward strand.
GGTCCAGGCCCCGGATCCGCCCACCACGCACCTGCATGGCGGTGAAGTGCGCGTAACCCGCGAAGGCGAGCGGCGCCAGCTCCTCGGCGGCCACCGCCCGGCCGTTGCGTTGCACGACAGAAGAGGCAGCAAGAGTGCTCATCGACGTCTTCCCTCAGATCATGTCCAGGCCCCGGAGGTTCGGGGACCGCCAATGAGCCTGCCGCGGCGGGGCGAGATCTCCCAGAGCTCTGTTCCGCGTACGACCAGTGGTCCTACTACTGACAGGGTCAGTCTCATATCTCCTCCTATGCGGACGATCGGGGACAATGAGCGATATGGACTTTCTGCCCGGCCCGGAAGGGGAGGCGGGTCCGGGCGGCGAGCAGCCGATCGATCCGCGTGCCGAGATCGGCGCGTTCCTGCGCAGCCGCCGGGCCAGGTTGACGCCGGAAGACGTCGGGTTGCCGGTTTTCGGGCGGCACCGGCGGGTGCCGGGACTGCGCCGCGAGGAGCTGGCTCAGCTCGCCGGTGTGTCGGTCGCGTACCTGACCCGGCTCGAGCAGGGCCGGGGCAACAACGTCTCCGACGAGGTGGTCGACGCGATCGCGCGCGCCCTGCGGCTGACGGACGCCGAGTACACGCACCTCACGCACCTGGTCAGGTGCCAGCACAGGAAGCAGCCCGCGCCACCCCACCAGCAGCAGGTACGCGCCACGCTCCGGCAGCTGCTGGCCTCCTTGGACGGGGCGCCCGCGTACGTGACCGGGCCGCGCTCGGACATCGTGGCCTGGAACCGGATGGCGGCGGCCCTGTTCGGCGACTGGGACGGGCTGCCGTCCCGGGAGCGCAACTGGGCGCGGCTGGTGTTCCTGCGGCCCGGCCATCGCCGGCTGTTCGCGGACTGGGAGTCGAAGGCCATCGACGTCGTCGGCGCCCTGCGCCTGTACGCGGGCTGCTATCCGGACGACCCGCAGCTGTTGACGCTCGTGGGCGAGCTGTCGGTGAAGAGCGAGGAGTTCCGCCGCCTGTGGGCCAGGCACGACGTCAAGGAGACCAATCACGGCACCCAGCGCCTGCGTCATCCTTTGGTGGGCGAGCTCACCCTCTCCTTCGAGTCGATGCGCCTGCCCGATGACCCCGAACACTCCCTCACCGTGTACCACGCCCCGCCAGGCTCCGCCGCGGCGGAGAACCTGAGGCTGCTGGGCAGCTGGGGCGCGGACACGATCGCCGCGGAAGGCCCCCGGCACCGGCCCTGACGGCGCCACGACGTCCGAGGTCCTTTACAAAGTAGACTTCAGGGCGTGCCGCACCCGGCCTACCGCAGGTCGGGCAGCTCAACGATCCGGGCCGGAGTTCTCCTTCAGGCGGCCGCGTAGATGAGCGCGCCCGCGCGTTCGAAGGGAACGACCTTGCCGTTGAGGATCACTTCGGCGGCATTCGGCGCCGCGATCGCGATGGCCTTGGCCGGGTCGGTGCTCGCGGTCAGCCCGCTGCCGTCGATGCGTACGGTGCCGTCCCCGCCGAAGGTCACGGCCAGGTCCTTGACCGCGGCCGGCGCCTTGACCAGGGTCGCGCCGGCACGTTCGACCGACGAGCCGTCAACCATCACGATCGACCCGGCGTCGGAGTAGAGCAGCTTGCCGTCGAAGGTGTAGGACCCGAACGCGCGCGGCGCCTTCGTGGTCCAGGACTTGTAGTAGACCCCCGCGCCGCCGTTCAGGCTCAGTGCTGTCGCCTCATACGACTGGGTGGCGGCGATGGGGAGCCGTTCCACCGTCACCGAGGTGTCGGCTGCTCCCTTGGACGGCAGCAGGAGGGCGTCGAAGGTCGTCTGGCCGGTAGCCGTCTTGACGTAGGAGGCGTACTTCGCGTTCTCCACCGAGTAGAAGCGCGGCGCGTAGTAGCCGTCGCGCAGGGTGGCGGCGACCTCGGCCGGGTCGGCGGGGACGATCGTGAGGTTCGCGCCCGTCGCGAAGGCGGTGGTCGTGGCCTCCGTCCCGGAGCGGATCGAGGGATTGGCGTCCGCGGCGAAGTGCCAGTTCTGCTCGTAGCGGTGCGTGGCGGTGTCCACCGGCTTGAGCCGGTCGGAGACCACCCACAGGCCCGAATGCAGCGACAGGACGGATCGCTCGTGGCGAGCACCGGCGGAGCTCTCGGTGTTCGCGCCGATCAGGTCGAAAGCGGGGTTGGTGATCAGATGCGAGATCCCGCCCGCCGCCGTCGAAATCTGCGGCTTGTCGTCGATCTCGATCGTGCTGTGCGCCTCGGTGGTACGCCGCAGCCACTGCGCGCGGGCGTCCGTGCTGTAGGTGAAGGTGCCCATGTCGGGCAGGAGCGGCCGGCCGTACGCGTAAGCGGTGATCGCCAGCTCGTCAGGGTGGCTGTGGTTGCCGCGGTCGGCGTTGATCCGGAGGTGGGAGTCATCGGCGGTCCAGCCGGAACGGGAGACCGCGACCCTGGTGTCCGGGTAGGACACGGAGGTGTGCGCCGGTTTCTCGCCCGACTTGCCGGAGGTGCCGACGTAGCGGAGTTCGGGGTCATTGAGCAGCTCGCCCAGCTCCCCGAGGGTGCTGCGCAGGTCGAGGGAGTCGCTGTCGCCGTAGGCCGGGCCGTACCCGCTGGGATAGCTCTGGTCCATGAGGAAGTGGCCCAGCTGCCGCAGCTTGGCGGTGGCGGTGAACGTGATGCCGTTGCGCTGCATGTAGGCGACGACGTCGACGTACTGTCTGAGGTAGCCCCGCAAGTAGGCGTCCGTGGACTCCTTGTAGCCGCCGTCGGCGTAGGTCGAGTCGTTGAGCTGAGCCGAGAGGAAGTCGGCGGCGTTGGTCCGCCACGCGGGCGCCACGCGGAACTCCGGGAAGTAGACAGAGGCGTGCAGCAGCGTGATCTTCTGCGACTGCATCTTGTTCGGCGTGCCGTTGACGTTCACCTGCAGGTACAGGCCCGCCCGGTTCATCGTCTTGAGGATCGCGGTGTTGGCCTCGGGTGTCAGCGACGGGCTCTTGCGCAGGATCTCGTAGGCGGCGATCCAGTTGTGCAGCCGGCGCGCGGCGTGCAGGTTGCCCGGGTAGGAACCGGCGCCCTGGTCGGCGTCGTAGGAGTCGGCGTCCTTGATGAAGTCGGTCATCAGGCCGATGAGCGTGCGGGCGTGCTGCTCGTTGCCGGTCTTCTGGTACTCCAGGGCCAGCGGGCCGGCGAAGTAGAAGCGGGGCAGCTGGTAGAGATACTCCATGTCGGCGCCGCGGGGCAGCTTCCAGTCGAAGCCGCCGGGGTCGCCCTCCCAGGAGAACGTGTTCTGCACAGTGTTGGACCAGGTGCGGGTGGCCTCGTCGAAGGTCTCGGCGTTGCCGTACAGCATGATGTCCTTCGCGGTGTCGGCCGTGCCGGTCAGCGTCAGCTCCGCCTTCTTCACGCCTGTGACGCCGCCGAGGTCGAACCGCAGGTACGCCTTGCGCGTCTCGCCGGTGAACGGCCCCGTGCCCTGGTCGCTGACCTGCATGTAGTACTTGGTGCCGTACACGTTGCCCGGGTTGGCCGCCCAGATGTAGGTGTCGTGCGTGGGCTGAAGAGTCTTCACCGAGCCATCGGCCAGGGTCAGGCGGAGGGTGGGCTTGCCCGACCCTTTGCTCCTGCTGTTGATGAGGGCGATGACCGCGTCCTTGTAGCGGCTCATCAGGAAGAATCCGGGCTTGCCGCTGGTGATGCTGCTCGTGACGTCTGCCGTGACCGTCTTTTCCCCCGGGCCGAAGGCCAGCGTCTTGATGTAGACCTCGCCCGATCCCAGCGTCCAGATGTGGCTGGGGGTCAACTCGAGTGCGCCCGGCCAGGTCGTGTGCGAGAAGCCGCCCGCCTCGATGGCCGGGCGCGCGCGGTAGTAGTCCAGCAGCCGCTGCTTGGCCAGCGCGTAGTCACCCGCCTTCACCGCACTCTCCACGGGCCCCAGGCCCGCGTGCGCGTAGTTCAGTCGCGGCCCCACCGTCCAGGCGCCGGCGCTCCACCTGCCGAAGAAGCCCGCGTCGGACAACGCCGCCGCGGCGGCCGGAGGAGCCGGCACCAGGAACGCGGCGACCAGAATCAGGACGGCGAGCCGCCGCCACGAGGGAGACATGCACGCCAAAGTAGGGGTGCGCGGTATGCCCGCGGTATGTCGGGCGCAGGAGGCCAGATGATACGCCCAGGCGGGCGGCCGGTTCCAGGTAGAGGCGAACGCTTCAGCCGTACGACAGTAACGCGAAGACGAGCAGAATCAGCAGGAGGACCAGGGTGCAGGCCGGGATCGCCAGCAGGGTGATCAGGCAGCCCTTCCCGTTCCATGGCTGGGGGGCGGTGCCGAGGGCGCCTCGGGAGTACGCCCACAGGGGAGCGCGGTACTCGAGTTCGAGCGCCATCCCGGGTTGGAGCCAGATCGTCAGATCCGCGGGGCCTATCCGTGCTGGGAGGAGACCCGGTAGGTAGACGTGAAGATGGTGCTGACCGGGAGGAAGCGGGATCGTGTTGCGCCCCCATCGGCCCGGCATCACGTGACCGTTGAGAATGATCATAGGTGTGATCGAGGCGAGTAGAACGCCGAACCAGTGCCGTTTCACGTCGAGCACCAGATGCGCTTGTGCCCCGGAGGGAATGGGCTGGGGTGGCCGGCTCCATGGAGTGTGCGGCGCGGGCGGATGCATGGCGCTCATGCTAGTGCCGTGCCGATCTTCTGAGCTCTCCCTTCAGGCGTCGTGCAGGGCCTCCATCGTCTCCTCCACCGGCGCCTCCGGTTCGAAACGGTGAATCTGCCAGAAATCAACGTAGTCCGTGCCGAGACGGCCAACGAGGCATCGATCTGCTCCATGATCGCCTTGCGGGACAGCCTGGCACGGAGAACGCTTTCCATCTCGTGGCAGAGGCGGCGAGATGGCCGGTCGATGGAACGGCGATCTGCCACGTCAGCCGCATGCCGCTCCGTGCCAGATAGGCTGGAGATCGATATCCAGTCGTCTGAGGGAGAGGATGCGCGTGGCGAAGGACTCGCCGGCGAAGCCGGCCACGCTGGCGGATGTGGCGCGGCTGGCGGGCGTTTCCGTGCCGACGGCGTCCCGGGTGCTGAACGGCGGCGTCCGTGGAGCCGCGAGTGGGCGGCGGGAGCTGCGTGAACGCGTCGAGGACGCCGCACGCACGCTCGGATACGCGGTGAGCCCGGCGGCCCAGGCGATCAAGGGTGGGCGGGCGCGATCCATCGCGCTCCTCGTCAGCGACATCGCGGACTTCGGCTGCTCGACCATGATCGCCGGCGTCATGCGCGCGGCGGAGGACCGCGGGCTCTCGGTCGCCGTGCGCGCCACTCTCGACGACGCCGATCGCGAGGCCGATCTGCTGACGGATTTCCGCGGCGAACGGCATCGCGCGATCGTCCTGGCCACGAGCCGGTCGACGAACCTGGCGAGAGAGTCGGCACTCGACGCGCAACTGCGGATCCTGCAGAGCCAGGGCACGAACGTCGTGCTGATCGGCGACAGCAACCTCGAATACCCGCGGGTGACCGTCGACAACCGCAACGCCGCGGCCGCCCTCGCCGGCGCGCTCGTTGCGGCCGGACACCGCCGGTTCGCGATCATTTCCGGGCCCGAGGAGCAGATCACCTCCCGGGATCGCGCCGGCGGTTTCCTCGCGGGACTCTCCGCCCACGGCATCGCCGTCCCCGAGGACGCGGTCGTCCATTCCGGCTTCAACCGCGACGGGGGCTACACCGCCGTGGACGCCCTCGAAGCCCACCTGCGGGACCTCGATGTGGTGGCGGCGATGAGCGACGCGATGGCGGTGGGGGCGATCGCCCGCCTTCGCGAGCGAGGCCTGCTGGTCCCGAGGGATCTCGAGGTCACGGGATTCGACCACGTGCCGCTGCTCGGTGACGTCATGCCCGAGTTCACCACTGTCCAGGTCCCGCTGGCGGAGTTCGGCGAAGCGGCGCTGCGGATCGCCCTCGACGAGCCCGGATCCGCCGCAGGCCGGCGGCACGTCGCGCTGAAGGCGTCACTGATCGTCCATGGCGTAAAGGTCGGCGCCGGGTCCTGACACGACCCGGCGTCCATGCTTGGATAACGATATCCTCGCGAACGCCCTGGAAGGAGTCAGTCATCACCATCGAGCACGAAGCCGGGCTGCCGCCCGCTCGACTGTCGTCGTTCGTCGACCTGAGCTGGGACGCCGATCGGCCTGTGTCCCTCGCCGGCATCGATCGCTCGGCCGGGTTCGGACGCTCCGACGTCCCGCTCGTCGAGCTCTTCACGGCCGAGGAGCAGCGCGGGCGCACCAGCCAGGCGTACTTCCGGTCCGCCGTCGGCGGCCGCCTGCGCTACGTCGAGCACCAGCGGCTCGGCGGTCCGGCCTCCGACCGGCTCGTCGTCACGCAACGCGACGATCGAACAGGGCTCGTCGTACGTACGACGCTCACCAGGCCGCACGGCACGCGCGTCGTGCGCATCCAGAGCACCGTGGAGAACACCGGAGAGGCGCCGGCGCTGCTCACCGCCGTCTCGACCGCGACCTTCGGATTCGGCGCATCCGACGACGATCTCGACGGCTTCACGCTCGCCGTCGCAGAGAGTGAATGGCTCGCCGAGAACCGCTGGCGAGAGGAGCCGCTGCGGCACCGGCTTCCCCGGATCGCCCTCGGCCTGCACGGACAGGACGGGCGCGGGCATCTCGGCATCGGGAGCCACGGAGCATGGTCAACCGGCGAACATCTGCCTGCCGGGGTGCTCACAGACACCATGACAAATGCGGCCATCGCCTGGCAAATCGAGACGAGCGCCGGATGGCACTGCGACATCGCACAGGCCAGGAGCGGCGGGGTCGTCAGCCTCATGGGCCCGGCCGACCTCGAGCATCACTTCGCCCACGAACTCGAGCCCGGCGGACACTTCACGACCGTCCCGGCGGCCGTCGCCGTATCGTCGACCGGCCGGGACGGCGCGATCGCCGAGCTGACCCGGTACCGGCGCCGGCTTCGGCAGCGGCAGGCCGAGGAAGCACTGCCGGTCGTCTACAACGACTTCATGAACACCCTCATGGGCCGGCCGACGACCGAGGCGCTCATTCCCCTCATCGACGCGGCGGCCGACGCGGGCGCCGAGTACTTCTGCATCGACGCCGGCTGGTTCGCCGATCCCGAGACCGGCGACTGGTGGTCGACCGTCGGCGAGTGGCGGGAGGCGCCGAACCGCTTCACGCACGGGTTGAAGCACGTCATCGAGCACATCCACGCGCGTGGAATGCGAAGCGGGCTCTGGCTCGAGCCCGAGGTGACCGGCGTGCGCAGCCCGGCAGCCGAGGCGCTTCCCGACGAGGCGTTCTTCCATCGGTTCGGTCGGCGCGTCCAGGAGCACGAGCGGTATCACCTCGACTTCCGCCATCCCGCGGCCCGTGCTCACCTCGACGAGACCGTCGACCGTCTCGTGGCCGAGTACGGCATCTCCTACCTCAAGCTCGACTACAACATCAACCCCGGAGCCGGGACCGAGTGGCGCGCGACGGCGGCCGGAGACGGCCTGCTGGCCCATACCCGTGCGTTCCAGGAGTGGCTTGTCGGGACGCAGGCGCGCCACCCCGAGCTGCTCATCGAGAACTGCAGCTCGGGCGCCATGCGCGCGGACTACTCCTTGCTGTCGGTCACTCATCTTCAGTCGACGAGCGACCAGCAGGACTTCCGCCTGTATCCCCCGATCGCGGCCTCGGCTCCGGCGACGATCCTGCCAGAGCAGTGCGGCAACTGGGCCTACCCGCATGCCGACATGACCGACGAAGAGACCGCGTTCACCCTCGTCACGGGTCTCGCCGGTCGTCTGTATCTGTCCGGGTTCCTCCACGACCTCCGCCCCGCGCAGTCGGCGCTGGTCGGCGAGGCGGTGGCCGCCTACAAGTCGCTTCGTGACCAGCTCCCCCGCGCCGTGCCGTTCTGGCCGCTCGGAATGCCCGGCTGGGACGCGCCGGTGGTCTGCGTCGGTCTCGGCATCGGTGACGACCGCGCGCTCCTCGTCGTGTGGGATCGCAGCCCCGCTCCGTCGGCGATCGAGATCCCCGGCCTGACGGGTCACGTCACGGAAGTGTTCCCGTCGGCCCTGGAACCCTGGACCGTCACGATCGGCGACCACGGCCTCCGGTTGCGCAGCGTCGCCGGCTTCTCGGCCCGGGTGTTCCAGGTCACCGGAGCCAGCACGATCACGTCGCCGTAGTCAATCCGGGCGCAGGGCGAGTCCCCCGTCCTGCGCCGTACTGCTCGCGGCCGATCCGCTCCCGCAGGACGACGGCGTCGTCGGCGAACAGCGACGACACCACGTCCGCGTAGAGCTGGCGACCGGCGGGTCCGTTGTCCTTGTGGAAGCGGAACACCTTGCCGCCGTGGCGGATCATCGTCGTGTCGATCGTGGTGCTGCCGGTGTCCAGGTACACCCGCGCCGGGCTGAAGGTCACGAAGTCCTTCGTGGTGGCGTACATGGTGCGGCTGTACGTGGGCTGGGTGTGGCCGGGGTCGTTCTCCTGGTCGAACAGGTTCGAGGAGAAGGTCACGACGTACTCGCCGAGCTGGTCGTCGTAGATGGACTCCGGCGCCCACGCCATCCCGGCGTTCCGCGGCGCGACCTCCGCCAGGCGTCCGTCCGACCAGTTCACCAGGTCGCCGGTCTCCCACACCATGATCGAGCGGCTGCCGTGGGCGGACCACACGCCCCATCCGGCGTCGTCGCCGCCGAAGACGCGCAGGTCCGTGGCCACGAGATAGAACCGGTCGCCCGCCGGCGAGCGCACCAGGTGGGGGTCGCGCAGCCCGGTGGTCCCCCGCGCCGACTCCAGGATCGGCTCTCCGCCGTTGAGCCGGAACCAGCGGGCCGGGTCCTCGCCGCGGCTCAGGGAGAGATAGATCTTCTCCGCGTGCCTGTGGGCATCCTCGACGAAGCGCGCCATGACGTACCCGAACGGCGCCTGGTCTCCTGTCATCGGTCTCTTCCGTTCATCTCGCACCCGGCCCGGCGGCCACGGTGGCGGTCACGCGATCACGCCGGTCGCGGGATCGATCGTCCAGGAGTCGCGCCACTCGACCTGCGCCTTGCCGCCGCCGATGTGCATCGGCAACCAGACCGGCGCCGAGTGGAACAGGTCGTCCCTGATCCACCGGTCCCCCACGTACACATGACTGATGGCGTCGGAGCCGTGCACGGGGACGATCACCGAGGTCTGCGAGTCGTGGGTGGCCGAGCCGGGCGGCGCGAAGTCGGCCCACTCGCTCCACGGCCCCGCCAGTGACGTGGCCGTGGCGACCTTGTTGTCGTTCGTGGCCCAGCCCGTCAGGTCAGAGCCGAACAGGTAGTACAGCCCGTCGGCCTTGACCAGCGCAGGTGACTCGTACCCGTGCTGACCGGCCGGGTGGTCGCTGGGCGGGGCCAGCGTGGTCGAGACGATCTCCTCGACCGCGAGGTGGTCGGCGGAGAGGCGGTAGATGTGCAGCCCGTGCTCGCGGTCCTCCGACATCAGGTAGCCGGTGCCGTCGTCGTCCTGGAAGACGCCGATGTCGCGGCTGATGTTGCCGAGCGGCCGCTCGCTGCGCAGGTAGGTGTAGGGACCCTCCGGCCGGTCGGACACCGCCCAGCCCAGCCGGGCGTAGGCGTAGTCGGCCGAGTCGACGTGCAGGAACATCACGTACCGGCCGTCGGGGTTGCGCAGCACCTTGGGACGCTCGACGACCCGCCCCGGGGCGAGGTCCGGCACGCCGGGGTCCGGTGCGAGCGCGTGCCCGTGCGAGGTCCACGTCGCCAGGTCGGGCGAGGAGTAGCAGGCCACGCCGCCGAAGGTGCCGCCCGCCGACTTGTCCTCGCCCCAGGCCCAGAACAGGCCGTCGAAACGCTGGATGCCGACTCCGTGGAGCTGGGCCACGTGACTGTGCTGGTCGGTGAAGAGCTTTCCCGGGGCGATGGTCCCTCGTGGTGCGCGCGGATAGGTGGACACACGACCTCCCTCGACTTGGCGGGGGAAAACGTTATCAGGAACGCTCGATCTGCCACGGCGCGGGATCGGGGGCTCCTCGACCCCCGCCCCGCCTCTCGGATGACGGCCGCGCAGGAAGAGGCCGTCCTTCAGGCGGTGACACCGGCTCGAGGCCCGGGACACCGTTATGCCCGGCACCCACGGATATCGTTGTCTATTTCCCCGGCGTGGAGGCCGCACTCCTGGCGCTCTACCTGGCCGTCGGGGCGGTCGACGCCGTGGTCGAGACCGGCGACCACGAACCGCTCGTACTGCGAGACCTGCGCGGGCGTCGCGTCCATGGGCCCGCCGAGGCCCCCGTCAGCTGTGTGCGTCCGGATCCCGGAAGCCGGTCACGGAGCCTCAAGGCGTGTCGGGGAGCCGAATATGCGGTCCAGGTGACCCCGGCCGTCGCCGCCGTCCTGCAACTGGTGCCACGCCAGAGATCCGGCGTCGCCTCCGCCACCGTGAACACAACCTGCCGTCCACCGGAAGCTCTCCCGACCCCTGTGACTCACAGCGGGATCTGCCAGCGCAGCCGCGTGCCCCCCTCGTCGGGGATCTCGAGCTCGGCGGTGCCGCCCAACCGGGCGGCGCGGTCCTCGATGTTGCGCAGGCCGCTGCGGCGTCCCGTCTCTCCCAGGCCCACGCCGTTGTCGGTGACCAGGAGGACGAGCTCGGAACCCACGGCCTCGACAAGAACGTCGGCGCGGGTCGCGCGGGAGTGGCGGACCACGTTGGACAGGGCTTCGCGCAACACGGCCAGCAGGTGCGCGGCGACCGGCTCGGCCACCAGGGTCTCGATCTGCCCCGCCATGCGCAGGCCCGGCATGAAGCCCAGATGGCCGGCGGCGCCCTCCACCAGCTCCACGATCTGCCCGCGCAGACTGGGCGCGGCCTCGCCGGCGCCCTGCAGCGCGAAGATGGACGAGCGGATCTGCCGGATCGTCTCGTCCAGCTCGTCGATCGCGTGCTGGACCCGCTTGGCCGCCTCCGGCCGCTCCACCAGCCGGATCGTGCTCATCAACGTCATCGCCGTCGCGAACAGGCGCTGGATGACCACGTCGTGCAGATCCTTGGCGATGCGGTCCCGGTCCTCCAGCAGACCCAGCCGTTCGGCGTCCCGGCGCGCCTCGGCCAGCTCCAACGCGACCGCCGCCTGGCCGGCGAACGCCTGCAGCACCTGCTGATCCGCCCCGCTGAACGGCAACCGGCCGCTCCGCTTGGCCAGCACCAGCACCCCGCGCACGTCCGGCACGCTGCCGAACGGCACCATCAGCACCGGCCCGTAACCCAACCGCTGCAGCGGCGAGCCAGGACGCGGGACGCTCTGCATGTCCGGGGCGGACATCGGCTCACCCTGGGTGAACACATCACCCGCGAGCGTGTCCGACACCGCGAAGACGGCGCCCGGCAGTTCCTGGGCGCCCTCGCCCTCCGCGAGCTCCACGATCAGCGACTGCCTCGACGGCTCAGGCAGGAGCACCTCGACCAGGTCCGCGTCGGTTATCTCGCGGGCGCAACCCGTCACCAGGCTCAGCACCTGGCGTGGGTCGGCGCCGGACAGCAGGCTGGTGGTCACCTCGGACGCCGCCTTCAGCCAGGTCTCACGCCGCCGTGACTCCTCATACAGGCGGGCGTTGTCCACGGCGACGCCGGCGGCGGTGGCCAGCGCTGTCACGATGGCCTCGTCCTCCTCGTCGAACTCGCCGCCGCCGTGCTTCTCGGTCAGGTAAAGGTTTCCGAAAACCTCCCCGCGCACCCGTATCGGAACGCCGAGGAAGGTGCTCATCGGCGGATGGCCCGGCGGGAAGCCGTACGACTCCGGATGGTCGGCGATATGGGCCAGCCTGAGCGGCCGCGCATCCTTGATCAGCAGCCCGATCAGGCCCAGGCCGTGCGGCCAGTGCTCGATCCTGGCGATCTCCTCCTCGCTCAGTCCCACCGGGACGAACTGGATGAGCGTGTGCTCCTGGCCGACCACGCCCAGCGCGCCGTAGCCGGCGTCCACCAGCCCCGTCGCGGTCTCTGTGATGCGGCGCAGCACGCCTTCCAGATCGAGCTCGCTGCCCACCGACACGACGGCCTCGAGCAGCGCGTGCACCCGGTCCCGGGTGGACAGCACGGCATCGAGCCGCGTCTGCAACTCGGCCAGCAGCTCATCGAGCCGCATGTGCGGCATCAACGGTTGATGCTCGCCATCCACATCTCTCAGTGTCGCACCTGACCAGCCACAACGCCCATCTCCGGTGCCGGAGCGGGCGCGCCTCCCCGGGAGCCTCCTTCCTACGTTTCGGCCGCGTGCGGCCGGATAGCGTCGTAAGTGTGATTCGTGTGTTCCTCGTCGACGATCACGAGGTCGTGCGGCGGGGTGTCGCGGCGCTGCTGGAGGCCGAGCAGGACATCGAGGTCATCGGCGACGTCGGCACGGCCGAGTCGGCGATCGCCCGCATCCCCGCGCTGAAGCCCGACGTGGCGGTGCTGGACGTGCGCCTGCCCGACGGCAGCGGCGTCGACGTGTGCCGGGAGGTACGGTCCCGAGTGCCCGGGCTGGCGTGCCTGATGCTGACCTCGTTCGCCGATGACGACGCGCTGTTCGACGCGGTGATGGCCGGCGCGTCCGGCTACGTGCTCAAGCAGATCCACGGCTCCGACCTGGTCGGCGCGGTCCGGACGGTGGCCGCGGGACAGTCGCTGCTCGACCCGCAGACCACCGCCGCCATGCTTGAGCGCCTGCGCCGGCAGGCGACCGCGAAGGACCCCCTCGCGGCGTTGTCGGAGCAGGAACGGCACATCCTTGAGCTGATCGGCGAAGGGCTGACCAACCGGCAGATCGGCGAGCGGATGTTCCTGGCCGAGAAGACGGTCAAGAACTACGTGTCCAACCTGCTGGCCAAGCTCAACATGCAGCGCCGCACCCAGGCGGCGGCGCTGGCGGCGCGGTTGCGCGACGGCCGTCGCGAATGACGCCTCCTACATCCCCGGGGGGACCGTGAGGAGGTCGTCCTTGTCGAAGGTCACGTCGGACCGCACGTCCACGACGCCCTCGATCATCCGGATCTTCTCCGTCAGCGCGACGGCCTGTGATCTCCACTCGACCGCGCCGCTGATCCGCACCACGCCCTGGTCGATCTCGATGGTGAACGTCTCGGGACTTGGCAGCACGGCTCCGATGTCCGCGTCCAGTTCCTCGGCCGGGCGGGTGACGGCCCGCAGCACGTCACGCTGGTGCAGGGTGCCCATGATCCGCCCGGTGACCACGTTGATCACGGGTATCTGCTTGATGCGCGTCGCGTGCATCAGCAGGGCCGCGTCCCGCACGCAGGTGCCCGGCGTGACAGTGATCGCCGGCGAGGTCATGAGCTGAGCCGCCATCGTGTCCGCCGGCTTCTGGTGGTCCTGCCGCTGCCTGACGGGCTCGGACATCGGCACGCCGGGCCGTACCGTGTCGGCCTCCGTGAGCAGCAGGTCGTCCTCGAAGACCACACCCACCGGCCGCCGGTCCGCGTCGATCACGGTCACCGCGCTCACCGCGAACCGTTTCATCGCCTCCGCGATCTCCGTCAATGGGGCGTCCTTCATCACGGCGATGGCCACACGGCCCATGATGTCCTTGACCTCGATCGCCATGACATCCTCCTCCAGTGCGCCGGCACGGACTCGCGCAGGAGTGGCGAATGTCCCGCCGGTCGCTCACCAACCCCTCGTGCCCGGCCCGCGTGACTGCGTGCCCTGCGACGTGTCCCACGTCCCGCACGGCATGTCAGAACCGCCGAACCAGCCGGCCGAGTCCCGCTGCATCTGGAAGATCTCGGCACGCCGGTCATCGCGCGCTTCGGCGGCGAACGCGGCGACCTCGCCGAGCTTGGACCACCCGGACACCAGCAGCTGCTGAGACATCGTGACCGACGTCATGTGCTGGTCGATCATGTCGCACAGGAACGCCTTGTCCAGCGCATCACCCGACAGCCTGGACATATCGCGCATGAGTGAGGCGTAGCCGGTCCCCGTACCCGAACGCTCCGGATACCACTTCTCCAGCCAGGCCTTCATCGTGGCGGTCTGAGCGCCTTCCGTGGCCGAGATCGAGACCCCGAGCGCGCGCATCTGAGGCCGGTCCGAGCGTTGCAGGTGCCGGGCCGCCGCCACCGCTTCGTTCTGGTAGGCCACCATGCGGGCCAGATAGTCGGCCTCGTCACTTACGCTCGCGTCGAGCATCGGCCCGGCGGACTCCGCCGTGCCCCACCCCGCCAGTGGCGCGGCGCTCGCCTGCCCGGATGTGATCTGCGTGACCTGCTGGGCCACATCGGTGGCTGCGACGGTGACGCCGGTCAGGGCCACGGTCGCCAGCACGGATCCAGCCGCGATCCTCGCAACTGCCGACCGTTTCATGTCCCGACTCCAACACTCTGTCCAAGAATTGGCTTTTCCCTCTTCCTTTCCAGGCTGGCGGTTGCCCCCCGTACCGGGCCAGGGCCGTACGACCCTCATGACCGGGACCAACGGCCTTCGCCGGCACCTGTGAGACGTGGCGTGGCACGTCTCGGAGCGTCATCGCGCGCGGCCTCGAGAAGGTGTCCGGGGCAGGACGGGCTCCAGGTGGAACATCCCGGTGACCACCTCACCGGGTGTCTCGGCGGGCCGGACCCGTCCGGCGACGGCCGACAGCACGTCGCGTGCCGTGACCAGGCCGACCAGTGTGCCGCCGTCGACCACCGGCACGGCGTCGCATCCGGCGTCGAGCATCACGGCAGCGACCCGGGCCAACGGGGTATCCGGCAGGACCAACGGCCTGCGCTCGCACCCGAGCAACGCCCGGACCTGGCGCCTGGACTGCTCATAGGGCCCGCCCGACCAGGACGCCGCCAGCTGCTCGCGGGTCAGGACGCCCAGCACGTGACGCCCGTCAACGACCGGCAGGTGGTGCACGTCAGCGCGGCGCATCAGCTCCCAGGCCATCAACGGCGACTCGTCCGGCTTGACGACCACCAGAACACGGCTCATCACCTGCCTGGCGGTCAGCGATTCGACGGTCATGACTTCCCCTACTCCACCCTCGCGACAACGAGCGCGCCACACCCGGGGACAAAGTCACGAAATGTTGTGACATTGGTCCCATAACCGGCGGGACGGTCGGCTGGGATTCAGCGGAGTGTCGCGCCGGCGAGCAGCTGGGCGAACCGTGGAGGTGTGCCGGCCTCGGACCACATCGTTCGCTGCCGGGCGGCGCCCGTTCCGCGGCCGGCGAGCCGGTCGATCAGCAGGGCGACCGGTTCGGGCTCGGGCAGGCGCGGCAGGAGGTGCTCCAGCAGGGCGCGGTGCGGCATGGCGCGTGAGGTGTACGGATCCACGGCGAGCGCGTCCAGGCCGTGGCGGGCGGCGGCGTTCAGCTCGGCGACGACCTGCCTGTCACTCAGCGTCTTGATCGGCACACCACGTGCCGCGTCGGCGATGGCCAGGCAGACAAGTGCTCGTGCCATGGCGGCCATCAGGACGGCGTCCTCGACCGAGAGGCAGGTGTCCATGACGCGAAGTTCCACTGTCGGGTAACGCGGCGACAGGCGGGCGTGGAAGTACACGCTCCGCTCATCCATGGCACGGCCGCAACGGATCAGGTGGCACACGGCGGCGTCGTAGTCGGCCGCCGATCTCCATGCCCGGGGAGGCGCCGCCGTCGGCCAGCGGCTCCACTGCCGGTGGCGGCGGCTGGCCCAGCCCGTGTCCACCCCGTCGGCGATGGGGGAATTGGCGCTGAGTGCCAGGAGCGTGGCCAGGAAGGGCCGGAGCCGGGTGAGGACCTGTACGCCCAGCTCGCGGGAGGGCACGCCGACGTGTACGTGGCAGCCGCAGGTGCCGGAGCCCGCGACCAGGCCATGGCGGGCCGCCAGCTCGTGATAGCGGGCGTCGGCCGTGAGGGCGGACAGACCGGGCGGGTGTCGCGGAACGGTGCCGGAGGCGACCAGGTGGCAGCCCAGCTCCTCCGCCGCGCGCGAGGCCAGCATCCGGTGGCGGGACAGCTCCTCCGCCAGCTGCTCCAGGTCGGTGCACACGCCGGTGACCGTCTCGAGCTGGTAGCGCATGGCCTCGGCTTTGATGTGGGGGTCGCCGCCGAGCAGCGCCAGGACCGCCGGGGCGCTGAGGGCCGGGCGGCCGTCGGCACGGTCCAGCAGCAGGAACTCCTCCTCCACCCCCACCGTCAGTGTCCGGCTCCCGGAACAACGTGCCACAGTGGTGGCGACCGTGCCGCCCGCTCCCATCGCGGCCTCCCCGAAGCGATGACCCGCTCAGCTTCAGGATCGCCGTTCGACAAGATCCTCAGAAGTGACCAAAGTCCCTGCTCAGTGGGACTTCCGGCCCTTGTGCGGGCCCTTCACGGGCACCCCGGCTGCACGCCGCGATCGGCGCCGGTCGTCAGCCCAGAGCGTCGAGCAGCTCGCGCTCGCGCCGGACGCTCAGGCCGGCGCGCCGGTCCCGATCCAGGCCCTGCTCGCGTTCCCAGGTCAGCGTGTCGGCCAGCAGCTCCGCCCGGGGCCGATGGCGGAGCCCCGCGGCGCGCGCCGCGGCCCCGCTCCGCGCCGAGAAGCCCTCCCAGCCCTGCTCGACCAGCCACATCGGCAACGACTCGGCCCCCATGTACTCGGCCACGCCGTTCGCCAGCAGCCACGCCGAGTCGGCGGCGACCACCGGACCGGTGTGCCCGCCGATGGTGCGGGACAGCTCGATCCACTCTCCGAACGGAACGACCGGACCGACCGCGTCATATGTGCCGGCTCGCCCCGCCTCCCCGGCATCCAGCAGCCAGGCCGCGAGGTCCCGCACGTCGACTGCCTGTGTCGGCAGGGCCGGCGCGTCGGGAACCAGCATCGGCCCTTGCGGATCGCGCGCGGCACGGGCCACCCAGTAGCCGGAGCGTCCGCTGCGATCGCCCGGTCCGCCGATGAGACCGGCGCGCGCGATGAGGAGGCGGTCGCCGACGGCCGCCGCCGACGCCTGCTCGCAGGCGACCTTCGCCTCGCCGTACGATTCGCGGCCGGCCTCGTCCTGATCGGTCGGGGCGAGCAGCGCCGTGGACTCGTCCGCGTCCGGCGCGGCATGGGAGGCGTAGGCGCTGGCGGAGGACACATAGGCCCAGTGCCCGGCCCTGCCGCCCAGTGCGTCGAGCGCCGCACGGACGAAGCCCGGCTGCCATGACACCTCGATGACCGCGTCCCATTCGCGGTCGAGCAGCGGCTCGTACGCCGCAGGAGCACGCCGGTCGGCGGCCACCAGCCGCGCTCCGTCCGCGACGTGTCCGCTCTCACCGCGAGCCAGGCACGTCACCCGATGACCGCGCTCGACCGCCTGCCGCGACAGCTCCCGGCCCACCCACGCCGTCCCACCCAGAATCAAGATCTCCATCCCGACACCCAAGCACCGCGAACATCGGACACCCACCCGGGTTCACTGACAGCGGACCCGATCCGCTGTCAGCGCACCCGGGACCCGCCGCAGGGCGGTGCGTTTTGCCTGGTCTTGGGGGGCCGTTCATTAATCTGCGAAGAGGTGATGTCCCGCGTCCGCTGTGATCGGCATCGGACCGATGGCATACCTCTCGTGGCTTGGGGGCGAGAGGATGGTGGTGAACGGGCCCTCCCCCGCGGCTTCGGGGGAGAAACGGCTTCGGCTGCTCGTCTCGGCGTGTGCCGGGCTGAGCGACATCGAGGTGCTCGAGTACGCCCTGGACCAGGCGGTCGCCGCCACGCACGCGCTCGGCGGGATGATCCACTGGGCCGGCCCCGTCGGCAGCCGGCAGCCGCGCATGGTGGCCGCCTCCGGGCTGCCCCCGGCCGCGCTGGAGACGTGGGGACAGACCCGGGACGTGGTCATGCGGGTCCTACGCGACGGAACATCCCTCCGCGTCCCCCTCACGCGCTCCGCGTCTGAGGCGGCCGGGGCGATGCCCGTGATGATGACGGCCGTGCCGCTGCACGGTCCCGACACGCCCGTGGGCTGCCTGTCCGTGTTCTGTGACGAGACAGTGGAGCCGGACTTCCTGCAGTCCTTGGCCGCTTGGCTGGACAAGCGGCTGGCCAGGACCGGTGCCGGTTCGGCCGCGAAAGGTCCGTGGTTGCAGGAGCGGTCCGCCGACTCCGGGCTCAGGCAGGCGTTGAAGGCGGTCAAGATCGGATCCTGGGACTGGAACATCCGCACCGGTGAGCTGTGGTGGGACGACCCGGCGCTGACCCTGCTGGGCATCGATCCCGCCACCGCACCGCACCACATCGACACCTGGGCGGGCATCGTCCATCCGAAGGACCTGCCCAGGGTGATGGCCGCGACCGAGGAGGCCATCCGCACCAGGGCACTCTACGAGGTCGAGTACCGCGCCCGCCGCCCGGACGGCACCACAGGCTGGATGCACGCGCGGGGCCGCCTGCTCCTGGACGAGCGGGGCGAGCCGGTCCGCATGGTCGGCACGGTCTGGGACACCACCGAGAGCCGCGTCGCCCGCGAATCGGCCGGCCGCGCGCTGCGCGACATGAGTGACGCCTTCATCGCGCTGGACCGCGACTGGCGGATCACGTTCGTCAACCGCGTCGCCGAATCCCTCCTCGGGTCCGCCGAGCTGATCGGCCAGATGGTGTGGGACCTGACCGTCGGGTGCCCGCCCGAGCTGCAGGCCATGTGCCGCCAGGTCGCCGCCGAACGCGTGCCCGCCAGCCTCGACGTACGGTGGCCGACCGACGACCGGTGGTACCACGTGCGCCTGGTGCCGGTGCCGGACGGCCTGACGCTCTACCTCGCCGACATCACCGAGAAGCGCGTCCAGGACGAGCAGCGCGCGGCCGCCGTACGGGCCGCCGCCGAACGCGCCACCTGGATCCAGGAGCTGACCCTCGCCCTCGGCGAGGCGGTCACCCTCCGCGACGTCATGCAGGTCATCGCCCGGCGGGTGCTGCCGCCGTTCGACGCCGCGGGACTCACCGTGCTGGCCGGCGAGGGGGATCACCTGCAGGTGGTCGAATCCATCGGGCGTCCCTCCGACATCCTCGGCGAGTTCCGGAACCGGACGACCCTGGCCCCCGCGGCCCTCGCCGACGTGTGCCGATCACACGTACCGATCTTCATCACGTCGAAACCGGAACGCCGCGCGCCGGACGGCGACGAGGCCGGACGGACGGCGTGGGACACGGACAGCTGGGCGGTCCTTCCCCTGCGCGTGCCCAACCAGCCCGCGGGTTGCTGCGTGATCTCCTTCGACCGGCCCCACGAGTTCGCCAGCGAGGAACGCACCCTGCTCACGGCGCTCAGCGGGCTGATCGCCCAGACGCTGGCGCGGGCCCGCATGTACGACGTGGAGCACACCCGCGCCCAGGAGCTGCAGCGGCACCTGCTCCCCCGCGATCTGCCGTCGTCGCC
This sequence comes from Nonomuraea sp. B19D2, assembly GCF_040137845.1. NCBI lineage: Bacteria > Bacillati > Actinomycetota > Actinomycetes > Streptosporangiales > Streptosporangiaceae > Nonomuraea > Nonomuraea sp. B19D2. Next base: position 52,723 of record NZ_JBEFAK010000021.1, read on the forward strand.
CTGCCTCGCCGCAGCGGCCCGCTACCTGCCCGGCGGCACCGCGGCAGTCGGCGGCGACTGGTACGACATCATCCCGCTCTCGGCGGACCGGGTCGCCCTCGTCATCGGCGACGTCATGGGCCACGGCCTGACCGAGGCCGCCACCATGGGCCGGCTGCGCACCGCCGTACGCACCCTCGCCGACCTCGAGCTGCCGCCGGGAGAACTGCTCGCCCACCTCAACGACCTGGTCAGCGACCTCGGCGACGACTTCTACGTCACCTGCCTGTACGCCGTGTACGACCCGGCCGACGGCCGGTGCGCCATGGTCAGCGCCGGCCATCCGCCGCCTGTCCACGTGCTCCCTGACGGCACGGTCCGCGCCCTCGACGTGACCTCCGATCCGCCTCTGGGCGCCGCCGCGCCGCCGCTCAGCACGTACGAGCTGCACGTGCCCGAAGGCAGCCTGCTCGTGTTCTACACCGACGGCCTGATCGAGTCGCCCACCCGCGACGTCGACAAGGGCATGGCCGAGCTCACCGAGCTCCTGACCGGCCTGCGCCCCGGTCCCTCGGACACCGACCTCGACCGGCTCTGCGAGTCCGTCACCGCGGCCATGCTGCCGGCCCAGCAGCAGATCCCCGACGATGCCGCCCTGCTCATCGCCCGCACCCACCGCCTCGCGGCTGAGAACATCGCCTCCTGGGACCTTCCTGACGAACCGATCGCGGCTCGCGAGGCCCGCGAGCACGTGCGGGAGCAGCTCGCCACCTGGCGGCTGGACGACCTCGTCGCGACCACGGAGCTCATCGCCAGCGAGCTGATCAGCAACGTGATCCGCCACGCCAGAGGCCCGCTCAACCTGCGCCTGATGCGCAGCCGTACCCTCATCTGCGAGGTCACCGACGGCAGCCTGACCACCCCGCGGATCCGTCGTGCCGCCGAGACCGACGAAGGCGGCCGCGGCCTCCAGCTCGTCGCGGCTCTCTCCCAGCGCTGGGGAACCCGCTTCACCACCGACGGCAAGTGCATCTGGACCGAACAGGCCCTCCCCGCCGCGGGCGCGGCCGGGGCGTGACAGGCCCGGCTGGAAGAGATCGCCACCACACCGGCCCCACACCCGGGCTTCCTAGATTCGACTCGCCAAGTGATCCATGGCGAACGGAGGAAGCAGCATGCCAACTCAGACCGTTGAACTGCCGACGTTCTCGCTGACGGGAGACGCCGTGCCGAGCGTGACGACTGACGCCCCGCACGAGCGCGCGTGGACCCCGCCCTTCTCCTCTCCTCGCGCCGAGTAACGGGGCCCGAGTAACGGAGAACGAGATGGCCGGCGGCGGGATGTCCCCCGCCGCCGGTCCCCTACCGGTGAAATCGAGGTGACGTCATTGGCTCCCGTATCGAATGTCGAGCTGACCTCCGACATCGATCTGGCACTCGGCTCGAACCGCCGGTTCGGTTCCGCCGAGGCGATCGAGGCCAGGAACCTGGCCCGCTACCGGCTGGGCCTTCAGGTACTGGCCCGCTACCACCCCCACGCCGCCGGCAGGCTGTCGCGGCTGTCCCTGGCGGGCGACGCCGAGCTGCGCCCGCTGATGTACGACCCCGTCCTGCGCAACGCGTTCGAGAACGACATGACCGCGCTGGAGCGGCAGGCCGGCGAGGCCGCCGACCTGGTGGCCTACCTGGAGAGCGGGGTGGCGGACGCGCTCGACGGCGTCGGGCCCTGTGAGCGCCTTTCTCGCCCAGCGGTGCGTCCGTGGCCGGATCGCGCCATCTCGTGGGTGTGGACGGACCTCGCGACGGGCTCCGAGCCTGAGCTGGCACTGAGCGCTCGCCTGGAGGAGCTGCTGGCAGGGACGCTGTCCAAGGACGGCTCCGGCAGCCGGGTGCGTCCCGATGCCGGCCTGCTCGCCGGGCTGCGCCAGGCCGCCGAACTCCTCGCCGAGCTGCTGCCCCACACGGGCGCCGGGGTGCTGCCGCACGTCTCCCTGGTCGGGTTCGTACGGGATGAGCTGGCCGACGGAACCCTCAACTCGATCTCCGGCGGCGACCCGCTGCCCTCGGCTCTCTTCCTGGCCCCTGAGCGGCTGGCCGATCCCTGGACCGCGGCCGAGACGCTCTTCCACGAGGGACTGCACCTGAAGCTGTTCGACGTGCTGCGGACCGGCTCCATGGCCGCCGAGTCCGAGCGGCTGATCCCGATCCCGTGGCGCGTGCAGCCGTGGACGCTGACGCGGGTGCTGTTCGCCATGCACGTCTACGCCCACCTGGTGCTGTTCCGCGCGGCGGCCGCGCAGGCGCCGCCGGCCCTGCGGGCCCGGTACGGCGAGCCGCCCGCGGCCGAGTTCGTCGATCTGGCCACCCCCGGCAGCCAGGCGGCCGCCGGCGGCGGGTACACCACCAGCCTGGAACGGGTGACCTATCTCGCCCAGCAGGCCGCCCAGGTGTACGGCGAGCTGCTGACCCCCACCGGCAGGCAGTTCGTCGACTGGCTGATCGGCAGCGTGGCCCCCATCGCTCCCGGAATCCTGCCCGGACCGGCGCCCGCCGCGACCCGGCCGGCCGTGGAGGTGACGTTGGCGGCGCGGGGCTACCGCCGGGCGGAGCCGGTGCAGGTGTGCCCGATCCCCGAGCAGCGGCAGCTGGTGGCGTTCTCTCCGGCCCCGCCGAGCTTCCGCTGGCTGAACGACCACGCCTGGACGATCTACGCGCTGTGCGACGGCCGGGACCTGTCGTCGCTGCGTGAGCGGTACAGCCAGGTGGCGGGGCCCGGCGCCGAGGACCGGCTGAGCCCCGGGCTGGCCGGCCTCCTCCAGGCCGGGCTCATCGTGCCCGTGGGTTCCTGAGGAGCCCACGGCTACCCGGCCGCCCCCAGCTCCTTGAAGATCTGTTCCGCGGCGGCGAGGTGGTGGCCGGCGGCGGCGCTGTCGCCCTGGTCGGCGTAGGCCTCGCCGAGCTCCTTGTGGGTCTCGGCGAGGCCCTTGCGGTCGCCGATGCCGGATCGGATGCGCAGCGCCATGGCGAAGTGCGCGAACGCGTCCGTCTCCCATCCGAGAAGGTGATAGAGCCCGGCCAGGTCGTTGATCACCTGACCCTCGCCCCGCGCGTCGCCGGTTTCCCGATGGATGGCCAGCGCGCTCAGGAGATGCCCGAGCGCGGACTCGTGCCGGCCGAGCTTCGCCTCGGTCAGGCCGATGTTGTTCAGTGCACGCGCTTCGCCCTTGCGGCTGCCGGTGGACCGGCGCAGCGCGAGCGCCTCGCGGTAGAGCTCCAGCGCTTCGGCGTGGCGGCCGCGGGCGTCCAGCACCACGCCCAGGTTGTTGAGCGTGTTGGCCTCGCCGTGGGTGTCGCTCGTGCGCCGGTGGATGGCCAGCGCGCGTTCGTAGTGGGCGACGGCCTCCTCCATCCGGCCCAGGTTCCGCAGCACGATGCCGAGCAAGTTCAGCGTCTGCCCCACGGCGTCGTCGTCGCCCGCGTTCTCGAGGATGTCCAGTGCCTCGCGCAGTTCGGCGAGGGCCGCGTCGTATCGGCCGAGCAGCCAGGAGACGGTGCCGATGCTGCGCAGCGCGGCGCCCGTTCCGGCCGGGTCCCCGAGGCGCTGGTAGATCTCCAGTGCTCTGCGGTGCTCTGCCAGGGCCTCGGGGTAGCGGCCCAGGTACTCCAGGGTCGCGCCGAGGTTGTTGTGGGCCACGGCGGCCTCCAGGTGCTCGCCGGCCCGCTCGGCGGCGCTCGCGGCCAAGGTGTGCAGCTCCGCGGTGCCGGCCAGGCTGTGGCGTAGACGCAGCAGCCGGGCCAGTGCCGCGGGCAGCCGCCAGGCGGCGTCCAGGTCGTGGGCGGCGGCGTGCCGGGTGGCGGCGAGCACGTTCTCGTACTCGTCCTGCAGCACGAGCGGGTCGTCGATGGTGCGGTACCACTCCAGCAGCCGGCGTACGGTCTCCTCGCGCACCACCCCGTCGTCCTCGGCCTCGGCTCGGTGGCGGGCGTAGTCGAGCAGAAGATCATGGAGGTGGTAGCGCTCCTCCGGCGACCGGCTGTGACGGGCCTGAATCAGGCTGCCCGCCCGCAGCGCGTCCAGACGGGCACGGGCCTCCGCGGCGGAGACGCCGAGCATCGCGGCCAGCGCCCTGGCCGTGAAGCCGCCGCCACCGGGGACCAGGCCCAGGCGGCGGAAGGCGATCCGGTCGGCCTCGGTCAGTGCCCGGTAGGACAGGTCGAAGGTGGCGCTGACGGCGGCGGACGGGGCGTCGCCGAGGTGCAGCGTACCCAGTCGTCCGCGCTCGGCGAGGTCCGCCACGTACGTGGCGATCCGGCGATGAGGGTGGTCGGCCAGATGAGCGGCGGCGATCCGCAGGGCCAGCGGCAGGTGTCCGCACTGGTGGGCGAGTTCGGCCACGGCGGCGGGCTCGGACTCGCAGCGGTGACCGATGACCGCGGACAGCAGGGCGACCGCCTCGGAGGCGGTCAGGATGTCGAGGTCGACGGTACGCGTCGCGTTGCGCAGCGCCAGGCCGGAAAGCCGGTTCCGGCTGGTGACCAGCGCCAGGCAGCCTTCGGTGCCCGGCAGCAGCGGCTGGACCTGGGCGGAGTCGGCCGCATTGTCCAGCAGCACCAGCACGCGCCGGCCGGCGAGCAGCCGCCGATAGGCGGCGGCGAGCTCGTACTCGCCGCCGGGCACCTGCTCCGGAGGCATGCCCAGGGCGCGGACGAACCGGTCCAGCGCCTCCCGAGGCGTGATCGCCTCCTCCGGCCGGTGCCCACGCAGCTCGATGAAGAGCTGCCCGTCGGGGAAGCGCTCGGCCATCCGGTGGGCCCAATGCACCGCGAAGGCGGACTTGCCGACGCCGGGCATGCCGCTGATGACGGTCACCGCCGCCAGGCGGCTCTCGGCCAGCGCGGTCAAGTCCCGCAGAGCGGCACCGCGCCCGGTGAAGCCGGCCAGGTCTGGGGGAAGCTGCCGGGGTACGGGCGCGTCGAAGCGGTTGCGGCGCTCCTGTTCCCGCTGGAGGATCCCGGCCCGTGCGCGGCGCAGCTCCGGCCCCGGATCCAGGCCGAGCTCCTCGGCGAACACCCGGCACGCCTCGTCATAGGCGGCCAGTGCCTCCCTGGGTTGCCCCGAGCGGTCCAGGGCGTCGATCATCCTGCTCCACAGGGACTCGCGCAGCGGGTGTTCCGCCAGCAGCCCGCGGACCTCCCCGGCGATCAGGGCGTGCCTGCCGAGCCTGGCCAGCGTGTCGGCGTACTCCTCGAAGACGGCCAGCCGAAGCCCGTCGAGCCGGAGCCGCTCCGCCGCGATCAGCGATGACTCCGGCACGTCCGCGAGCGCCCCTGCCCGCCACAGGCCGAGGGCCTCCTGGAAGCGTCGCACGGCACGGTCCAGGTGGCCGGCCTCTGCCAGTTCCCGTGCCAGGGCGGCGAGCTGCTCGAAGACCTGGGCGTCCGACGAGGTGTCCTCGAGCCCCAGCCGGTACCCGCCCGGCTCCCTGACCAGCCCGCCGACGCCCTTCCCGCGCAGCCGGGAGATCAGCGAGTGCAGGGTGCTCTCGACACTCCGTGGCGGCGCCGTGCCCCACAGCTCATCGACCAGGCGTTCGACGGGAACGGTCCGCCCCGCTCTGATCAACAGGATCGCCAGCAGCGCACGCTGCTTGGGCGCGGTCAGCGGCACCCGTGAGCCGTCGTGCCAGAGCTCCAGAGTCCCGAGGATCCGGAATTCCACGCTGCCCCCTTGAGCGCGCAAGCCCCGCGCAAGCCTGGTCTGGCAGTTTAGATCTAGATCGGCGCCGTCCGCTAACACGGATTCGGCCTGTCCCTATTCAGGAGGTGGTCGTGCTCCCGACGTCCCGTGGACCCCAGGTCGGTCTGCTCGGCCCGGTCCAGGTCGTCCGCGGCGACGGCGTGGTCCCGGTTCCGGCACCGAAGCACCGCGTCGTTCTCGCCATCCTCGCGATCAACTCCGGCCGCCCCGTCTCGGCGGACCGGATCATCGAGGAGCTCTGGCAGGGCTCCGAGCCCAAGTTCGCCCGCAAGACGTTGCAGGGATACATCTGGCGGCTGCGCCGCGTTCTCGGCGAGGACCTGCTCACGCGAGGGGGCGGCTACGAACTGCGCGGCACCCCGCAGGGGACGGACGCCGCCCGCTTCGAGCGGCTGCTGGCCGAGGGTCAGCGGGCGCTCCGAACCCGTGCACCGAGCCTGGCCCGCGAGCGGCTGGACGCGGCGCTGGCGCTCTGGCGCGGGCCCGCGCTCGCGGACGTGCCTGCCGGCCCGATGATCCGGGCGCACGCCGACCGGCTGGAGGAGGCGCGACTGCTGGCCGTCGAAGCCATGCTGGAGGCCGATGTCGAACTCGGCAGGCAGGCGGCGACGATCCCCGTGCTTCGCGAACTCACCGCCGCGCACCCGCTGCGCGAGTCGCTGCACGCGCTGCTCATGCTCGCCTTGTACCGGTCAGGACGCCAGGTCGAGGCCCTGTCGGTGTACGCCGGCCTGCGGGCGACGCTGATCAGCGAGCAGGGCCTGGAGCCGGGCAGGGCGGTGCGGGAGCTCCATCGGAGAATCCTCGCGGCCGACCCCGCCCTCGACTGCGCGCTCTAGGCCTGCGGAGATGGTGAAACTTTCACCGGGAACGGGCCGCCGACCTGCCCGGAGGCGAACCGCCGGGCGCCGCGCAGGCAGTCTCGTTGACGATCGTTCCTGACTTCGAGTCCACTTGATCGAACCGCACCACTGCCAGGTCCTTCCCGCAGGCTCGCCCCCATCGTCGCGCCCAGAATCGGACTCTCATGAGGACACGCATGAGGACACGGCTGCTGCTGAGCTCGCTCGTCGTCGCCCTGGTCACGGCGCTCACGCCGCGAGCCGAGGCGGCGGCGGGCGACGGCTCCCCCACCGACGCCAACATCTCCTTCACCGGGCGGTGGGACACCTCCGCCGCCACCGCGTACGTGCCCTACTGGGCGGGCGCCTATCTCACCACCGGCTTCACCGGCAGGACGGTCAAGCTGAGGCAGCGCAACACCATCGACCTCTACTACAGCATCGACGGCGGCGCATGGGTCTACATCCAGAACGTGCGCGGCACGGTCAACCTCACCCCGGCGCCGCTGGCCGCGGGGAACCACACCTTACGCGTCTCCTATCGGGTCGTCGCGGGGTCCTACCACGGTGACGCCGTCTTCCAGGGCCTCGTGCTCGACCCGGGAGCCACGACGTACGCGACCGCGGTCCCGCCCAAGCTGATCGAGTTCGTCGGAGACTCCATCACCGTCGGCACGACCACCTCCAAGAACGCCCTGACCGCGTACGGCTGGCTCATCGGCGAGCGCCTCGGGGCCAGGCACACCCAGATCGCCCAGGGCGGCGCGTGCCTGGTGGCGACCGCGGACGGCTGCGTCGGCCTGGAGGCGCGCTTCCCCAAGCTGAACCCCAACGCCGACACCCCGAACTGGAACTTCTCCCGCTACCAGGCCAACGCGGTAGTGATCAACCTGGGCACCAACGACGTGGGACACGGCGTGAGCACCACGACCTTCCAGGCGTCCTACACCCACCTGCTGCAGGTGGTCAGGGCGGCGTACCCGGCGGCGGCGATCTTCGCGCTGGAGACCTTCACCAGGCGGTACGCCACGCAGACCCGGGCCGCGGTCGCCGCCCGCAACTCCGCGGGCGACGCCAACGTCTACTACGTCCCCACCGAGGGCTGGCTGACCAGCGCGAACATGTCCGACAACGTCCACCCCAACGACAGCGGCCACGTCGTCATCGCCGATCGCCTGGCGCCGATCATCGCCGGCCGGCTCTGAGCCGCGTCACCCCAGGTCTGCTTCCTCCCGGATCTCCAGGGCCGTGCCGGGCCGATCCAGCTCGAGCAGCACGATCTCGTTCTGCCCGGCCCGCAGCAGCGGCGCCGGGACGTAGAGCGTGCGCTGCGGGCCCTTGTCCCAGTAGCGGCCCAGCAGGACGCCGTTCACCCAGACGTACCCCTTGCTCCAGCCGGGCAGCGCGAGGAACGCGTCGGCGGGCTCGGCGACGTCCAGCTCGCAGCGGAAGAACGAGCGGGCCTCACCGATCACCTCCGAGCGGAACGGCACCGCCGAGACGTCGCCCAGCGGGATCGGCGTCGCGGTGCCGCCGTGCAGATACTGGTGCTGGTGCAGCACCCCGCCGAGCAGCCCCTTCCGCTCACCCATCAGCGGCCCGTAGTTCGGCCTGCCCATGGATTCCACCAGCAGTTCCACGGTGGCGGGGCCGGGCACCCGCACTTCGGGCGCCGGCTGGTCCCGCTCCAGCACCGCGACGAACTCGCCGTCCACGAAGAGGTGGGCGCGGTCGCGCAGGTCCGGCACGGTGAGCGGGTGCGGCTCGCGGGGCCCTGGCACGTCCATCCGGTAGAGCACCAGGCCGTGGTTCAGGCCCAGTTCCTCGAACGACGGCGGGACCGGGGCCGTCACCTCGGGCAGGGCGATCGCCTCCAGCGCGTCGCGCAGCCGTGCCGACGCGGTGGGCGCGAACGTCGCCGGCGGCAGGGTCGCGGGCGGCGGCGGCACGTCCGGCAGGTCCTTCGCGTAGCGCGACAGCACCTCCCGGTAGCGCCAGTACTTGTCCGTGGCGGCGCCACGCTCGTCGATCGGCGCGTCGTAGTCGTAGGACGTCACGATCGGCCGCCACTCTCCGGACGCCATCTCGCCCGTCAGGTTCGCCCCGGCCCAGGTGCCGGGGTTGCTGCCGCCGTGCGCCATGTAGAGGTTGACCGAGGCGCCTGCCGCGAGCACGCGTTCGAGCACGTCGGCGGCGTCCTCGGCGTCGCGCACGACGTGCTGCTGCCCCCAGTGGTCGAACCAGCCGCCCCACAGCTCCATGCAGAACAGCGGATCGCCGGGCCGGTGCGCGCGCAGCGTGGCGAACGCCTTCTCCGGGTCGGAGCCGAAGTTCACGGTGGCCAGCACGCCGGGGAGGGTGCCGCCGGTCAGGAACAGGTCACTGGGGCCGTCGGAGGTGAAGAGGGGGACCTCGACGCCGCGAGCGGCCAGCCCGTCGGCCAGGTGGCGCAGGTAGGCGCGGTCGGTGCCGTAGGAGCCGTACTCGTTCTCCACCTGCACCATGATCACATTGCCGCCCCGGGTGACCTGGCGGCCGGCCACCTCCGGGATGATCCGGTCGAGGTACCGGTCAACGTGCGCGAGGTATTCGGGGTCGCTCGTCCGGATCCGGCCGGTGATCCAGGCGGGCAGGCCGCCGTTGTCCCATTCAGCGCAGATGTACGGCCCCGGCCGCACGATGGCCAGCAGATCCCGCTCGGCGGCCGCGTCCAGGAACGCTCCGAGCTCCGCCACCCGGTCGAAGACGCCGGGACGGGGCTCATGCAGGTTCCAGGGCACGTAGGTCTCGACGGTGTTGAGCCCCATCGCCCTGAGCATGGCCAGGCGGTGCCGCCACTGTCCGGGGTGCACGCGGAAGTAGTGCAGCGCTCCCGACAGGACCCGGAACTCCTCCCCGTCCAGCCGGAACGCGCCCGCCTCTATCGTGAAATTACGCATTTGTCCTCTTTCGGGTAGGCTTTCGCGGTCCCGAGCATGGCCGAGCGGGCGGCGGCAGGCCATGGACAAACCGCTGGCATTTATTGGATTTGACGTGTGCGCTGGGGAGAACGGACCGATGGCGTTCCGGCAGTGGATGCGGTACCTCACACCGGACGCCCGGCACCGCCGGCTGGGGCTGGTCTGCCTCGGCGTCGGCCACCAGCAGGGCATGCTGCCCGTGGTGGGGCCGCGCGTCCTGCCCCACCACGTCGCGGTGGTCGTCGACGAGGGGTCGGGCTGGTTCTCGCAGGCGGGCGGGCCAGCCACAGAGGTGGAGGCGCCCGCGGTCATCTGGCTGCTGCCCGGCGTCGAGCACCATTACGCGCCGCGTGCCCCCGGCTGGAGCGAGTGGTTCGTGGACTTCACCGGACCCGCCGCGCACGCCTACCAGGACCTGGGCTTCGTCGATCCGGAATGTCCGGTGACACCGCTCACGACCGCCGGGCCGGCCGTGCACGCCATCGGCCGCATCGCGCAGGCCGTCCGCCGCGGCGGGCCCTACCTGGAGGTGGAGACGTCGGCCATCGTGCACGAGGTGCTCGTCGCGCTGCGGCACGCCCGCGCCGGCGAGGACCCGCTGGGCCATCCGGTCCTGGAGAGCCTGGCCCGCCATGCGTGCCTACCCGTCCCGATCTCCGAGCACGCCCGGCGCCTCGGCATGCCGCTGGCCGAGCTGCGCCGCGCCGTGCGGCGGCTGGCGGGGATCAGCCCGAAGGACTACGTGCTGTCCATCAGGCTCAACCAGGCCAAGGACCTGCTGGCCACCACCGATCTCCCCATCGCCGCCGTGGCCCGGCGGGTCGGCTACGACGACCCCGCGTACTTCACCCGGCTGTTCACCCGCCGCGCCGGCCTGCCGCCCAGCGAGTTCCGCGCCCAGCAGTATCGGGGTTTCCGGTGACGTGACCACCGCCGACCAAGACGAGAGGAGTGCCATGGTCTCCACCATTGGTGAGGGCCTTCGCATCGCCGTGCTCGGCCTGGGCGAAGCGGGCGGCGCCATCGCCGTCGACCCTCAACCGGCCCGACAGCCTGGCGGGGGCGCTCGACGGCGGCCCCGGGCCTTCATGTCCAACGCGCTGCGCTGGTTGCCGCAGCTGCGGGCGGGAGACACGGTGCGGGTGCCGTTCGCGAACGTACGATCTGCGCCGCGACGGTCGGCGGCTGCTCCAGATCGGTCAGATCGGCGGGCAACGCGCCATGCTCGCCGCGATACGCGGCGATCTGCCGGGTCCGGTTGCGGATCTCCGCCACGGTTACCCCGTCCGGCAGCAGCGCGCGCAGCGCCTGCCATTCGACATCGGTACGCGCTCGCGGGTTCTGTGGCCAGGTCGCCAGGATCGCCGCCACCAGGCGGCGGTGCAGCGCCAGCCGCAAGGTACGGGCGGCCTGCTCCTGCGCGCAGCGCACCACCCGATCACAGACATGCACGCCCACGAAGGGGATCGTGCCCCAACCCAGTCGGCGGACAGCCATCCAGCCCTTCGACGGCAACGCCCGCCCGTCCAGCCCGACCCCGCGGGCCAGCACATCCGAATCCGCCGCATTCCACCGGGAGGCAACCAGACGGGCGCTCAGATCTTGTGCCAGACCTGCCAGCCAGGCGACCCGCTGCGCCAGCAGCGGCTGAGGGACGACCTGACCGGTCTGCTCCACCACCGCGCCATGAGCGGTACAGGTCGCGGTCGCGGTGACCCTACTCAACGACCGCCCCGGTTCCGGGACTGGCCGAAGGCGACAAACGACCGCGCCGATCAGGCGCACCACAACAACCGTGGCCATGCTCGACCGCCTCCACCAGCAAGCCGCTCGACGGCATGCCGCCGAGCGGCGCTCGTATCGGCAGACGCACCACACGACCGGCACATCCTGACCGCAGACCAACCGGCACGCCCTGCACCCCCGCCCATCCCAAGCTTTCACAGTGAGTAACCGTAAGGCTACCAGCGCTTGACCCTGCTGGATAGAACATGTGAACGACACGCGCTCGTGGCCCCATGTCGCACAGCCGACGCCCGGGCCGAGAGCCGACACGGTTTGATCCAGGGGAAATCTGGGCGCGTGAGCTTGGACGGATACCTCCGCCGCATCGGCTTGACCGGTCGTACCAGGCATAGGCGCGTCCATCGGCGGCCCTCGGTCGATCCCACCGCAATGCCGCAACACCCGCGCCATCGGGTGCACACCCAGACACTTGGCTACCGCCGCCAACCTCAACAGAGCCATGGAGAGATCAAAACCGAGCCTTAGGTTCCCATAGCGAAAAGGGAGGACCGTTCAAACCCTCGCCGCGCCCGTGGCCCACCGCCCGATGACGGCGACCGCCGAGGTCCGCGCCTCCGGAACGATGGCCGTTCAAGCCTTGACCATCGCCGTACGGGACGCCGCCGGCGACATCGTCGACTTCCCCGGCGCGATCGCCACCACGCTCTCCACGACCGTGACGACCTTCAGCACGGAGCCCAGGGCCTACCCGGCGGGCACGTACACCTACTTCGTCGCCTACCTGGTCGACGACGTCTGGACGGAGCTGACCCCGCGCAAGACGTTCACCGTGGCGGCCAACCCTGTGACGTTCGACCAGGATTTCACCGGCGCGGCCGGCCTGGGGCCGAACGCCGGCCTCAGCAGCCCGGTATGGTTCAACGACCCGTGCTGGCGGCAGGCCTGCACCGGCAGCATCGCCGAGTACAAGATGGACCACGCCAAGCTCGACGGGCAGGGCAACCTCGTGCTCACCGCCGACGACCAGGTCACCCCCGGCGCCATGTGCGGCTGGAAACCCGGCACGGACCAGAGCTCCGAACCGGACCTGCCCTGCCGGTACGCCTCCGCCCGCCTCACCATGCTCGACTGGGAGCACAACGAGGGCCTGCCCTCATGGTCGCAAGCGGGAGGCCATCTGGAGGTGCGGATGAAAGCCCCGCTCGGCAAGGGCCTGTGGCCGGCGTTCTGGACGATCGGCGGGAACAACGCGCAGGCCGGCTGGCCGCCGAGCGGCGAGATCGACGTGGTGGAGACGCTCGGGAACCACCCGACGCTGGTCGAGCAGCACGCGCACGGCGGGCCGGAGGGCGGCGACATCAACTTCGGCGACAGCACCGAGCTGCCCGAGGGCGAGAGCATCGCCGACTGGCACACCTATGCCGTGGACTGGGACAACAGCGCCACCGGCTACATCAAGTGGTCGATCGACGGCGTGGTCACCCGCACCATGACCGCCGCCGCGGCCGGCTCCGCCTGGGACCTGTCCTTCCGGCACCCGCACGCCCTCATCCTCAACCTGGCGGTCGGCGGCGGTGACGGCTGGGTCGGCGACCCGGACGCCGACACGGTGTTCCCCGCGCAGCTCGTGGTGGATCACGTGCGCGCCTACCAGAAACCGCTGGCATAGAGGCGGTGACGGCAGCGCCGGGGGGCCCCGGGGGGCCGCCCCCCGGCCCCGGTGGCCCCCGGCCGGTTTCTCAGGTGGACATGCAGACGTTGCCCGTCAGACGGGTGCTCTCGACTCGCACGATCTCGATCTTCACCGTGGTCACCTCCCCCCGCATACCGCGCAGGCTGGATTGCGCTGCCACTCGTCGGGGTTTCGGTCGAGAACGGCGACTCGAAGCTGGCCGCACTGCTCGGCCTCGCGGAATCGGAACTGCGGCTCGGCCGGCTGGACAACACCTTCGGACATCTCGGCACCGCCCACCGGTTCGCCGAGGAGTCGGGCATGAGCGCCGGCCAGGTCCTGCTCGGGCTCGCCCGCGCCGAATATGTCGTACGAAACTATGACAAGGCGCGCGAACTGGCCGGCCGATCCCTTTCCCTGAGCCAGAACCACAGCCCGCTGGACATGCCGCGGCTCCATACCCTGCTGGCGGCGATCCACCTGGCGGAGGGGGCGGGTGGGGAGAGCATCCGGGCCGGTGAGCAGGCAGCGGACCTGGCCGCCCGCTCAGGACAGCGGCTGGAACAGGCCCGCGCGCTGCTGATTCTCGGACACGCCCGGCAGCTGGCCGCTGATCATGAGCGCGCGCGAATGAGCTGGCAGCAGGCGCACGAGCTGTTCACCGCCATCGGGACGCCGGAGGCGCACCTGACCGCGTCGCTCCTGCGATGACGGAAAAGGACGACGCGGGCCGGCCGGGGTGGGCGATCATGGAGGCATGCTGCGCATCCTCGGCCTGTCCGCGGCCGAGCAGGCACTCTACGAGGCGCTGGTGGAGCACTCCCCCGTCACCCTCGAAGAGCTGGACCGGCTCGCCGCCCAGCACACCCCACCGGGGCTGACCGGCGCCGCCGTCCTCAGGCTCGAGGAGCTCGGGCTGATCGCCCGGCTCCCCGAGGATCCGCCCCGGTGCGTCGTCGTCCCGCCGGAGATGGGGCTGGACGCGCTGATCCGCGAGCGGGCCCGCGAGCTGGCCGACGCCCGGCTGCGCGTCGGCCAGCTCTCCACGCGCTACCACCGGACCACGGCCGCGCAGGAGTCCGGCGGGCTGGTGGAGGTGGTCATCGGGCGGGAGGCGGTCCTGCGCCGGTTCGAACAGCTCCAGCGCGGCACGCGCCAGAAGATCCGCGTGTTCGACGCGCCGCCGTACGCGGGCGTCGTGGGCGGGAACACCCTGGAGTTCGACCTACTGAGCCGCGGCGTCGACTACCGGGTCGTGTACGACAGGCGGGCCATCGAGGTGCCGGGGACCTTGCCGGCCATCGCCGACTACGTCGCCGCCGGCGAGCAGGTCCGCGTCGGCGACGTCCCCATGAAGCTGGTGCTCAGTGACTATCCCATGGCGCTCGTGCCGCTCCGCCACGACCTGCAGATGGTCGAGTCCGCCCTCGTCGTGCACGACTCGACGCTGCTGGACGCGCTGACGGCGCTGTTCGAGATGTACTGGGAGCGGGCGGTGCCGCTGCACGTCAGCCACGGACGCGCGCAGCTGGCCGAGACCACGAGCCCGACCGGCGCGCAGCGGGACCTGCTCGCCCGGCTGGTGGCGGGCCAGACGGACAAGGCGATCGCGGCCCACCTCGGATGGAGCGACCGCACGGTACGCCGCCACGTCAGCGCGATGATGATCCAGCTGGACGCCCAGACCCGCTTCCAAGCCGGCTACCAGGCCGTCCTGCGCGGGTGGCTGACCGACGAGAAGAGCTCGCAGGATGACGCACCCACCGCATGACGGCCCCGGCGGCAGAGCCGGGCACGCACTCGGCGCGGCCGGGCTCACGCCGGACGAGGAGGCGGTGTACGAGCTGCTCGTCGACTGCTCGCCGGCCACGCCGGCCCGGGTCGCGTCACTGGGCGCGGCGGCCGGACTGCGTCCGGAGGTGCTGCCCGGCCTGCTCGGGACGCTGGAGGCCAAGGGGCTGGTCACCAGGTCCTCCGACGAGCCGCCGCGGTATTCGGCCGTCGCCCCGGAGGTCGCCCTCGACGTCCTCCTGGTCACAGCCGAACGGCAGCTGCTCCAGGCCCGCGAGCGCGCCGCCGAACTCGACCGGGCCTACCAGCGCCGCGCCACCGAACAGGCGCCTCCGGTCGTCGTCGAGGTCGTGACGGGCCACCGGGCGGTGCAGCAGCGGCACGCGCAGATGCAGCGGGCGGCATCGCACGAGTTGCGCTGCTTCTCCAAACCGCCCTACTTCGACCCACAGGGCAGCGTGGCGGCGCAGCACGAGCTGCTCGCCCAAGGCGTCACCGTACGCATGATCTACGAGCGGGAGTTCGTCGACCGGCTCGGGGCGTTGCGCCAGATCGAGACGATGATCGGGGCGGGCCAGCAGGCGCGGGTGCTGCCCAGCCTGCCCATGAAGCTCTACCTCATGGACGACCGCTTCGCGCTGCTGCTCCTGCGGCACCAGCCCGACGATCCCGACGCCGACGCCGCGCTCGTCGTCCACCCGTCAGGCCTGCTCCAGGCTTTGAGCAGGCTCTTCGAAGGCCTGTGGCAGCGGGCTCTGCCCCTGCGCCTGCGGCCGCCCGCGCCGGGCGCCGCGTCGTCCCGCACCCGCCAGCCCGGCCACGACGACGAGCGGCTGATCGCCCTGCTCGTGGCCGGGCTCACCGACGAGGCCATCGCCCGCCAGCTCGGCATCGGCTCCCGCACGGCGGAGCGCCGCATCGCGGACCTGATGAGCCGGCTCGGCGCCCACACCCGCTTCCAGGCAGGCGTCCAGGCGGCCTTCCGCCATCCCCCGGCCACGGATTGAGCTGATCTGCACCTTGCCAAGCAGGCGCTCAGGAGAGATACGTGGAGGAAGATCCATGTCCTATGGAGGAGACGTGTCGGTGATTCCCGGACCGCCCGCGCGAGGCGACGGCGGGCTGCATGACATCGCTTCCGCAGGCGGCCTGCACGCCTACCAGCTGCGGCTGCACGCTGAATACGGGCCGGTCGTACGCTTCGAGCTGCCCGGCGCGGCCTCGGCGGTCTCCGTCGCGGACCCGGTGCTGCTCGAGGCCACTGCCGGGATCAACAAGCGGCCGGAGGAGCTGTTCGAGTTCCTCGCGCCGCTGTGTGAGGCCGGTAACCTGCAGACCCTGCCGGCGGACGAGCACACGCCGTGGCGCCGCGCGGTGCTGTCCGTGCTGGCCGGCCGCCGCTCACACGAGGCCCACTTCGCCGGCCTGGCCGCGCTGGCCGGCGATCTGGCCGACCGGTGGGCGGAGCGCGCCGGCGCAGGACCGGTCGAGCTGCAGAAGGACCTGAGCGCGCTGTCGCTCCGGATGATCTGCCAGTACGCACTCGGCAACGGCGTCGACGACCCGGAAGAGGTCGTGACGGCCTTCGAGGTCGTGCTCACGGAGTACCTGGGCCGCCTGTACCAGCCCGCCGACCCGGGCACAGAGGAGCAGGGGCGAAAGCGCGCGCAGGAGGCACTGACCTACCTGCGCGCAGTCGTGAACGGCGTGCTCGCCTCCGCCCGGCCGGACGGCAACGACCTGGTCGCGGCTCTGGCCGCGGCCGGGATGAGCCCGGCCCGCATACGGGACACCGTGTTGATGATCATGCTTGCCGCCCACCACACGACCGGCGTGGCGGTCTCGTGGACCCTCCACCTGCTCTCCCGGCACCCCGCTGAGGCCGCACGCGTCACGGCGGAGATCGACCAGGTGCTGGCCGATCGTGTCATGCCCGAGTACGCCGATCTCAAACGGCTGCCCCGGCTGCAGATGGCGCTCAAGGAATCGATGCGCCTGTATCCGCCGGGTCCGTACGGGGCTCGCGAGACCACCGAGGACCTCGTCCTGGCCGGCTACGAGATCCCCGCCGGGACGACCATCTTCTACCCGTTCTGGGCCGTCCACATGAACCCGCAGTACTGGCCGGATCCCAAGGCGTTCATCCCTGGTCGTTTCGCTCCGGAGGAGGCCGCCAGGCGGCCTCGCTACTCCTACATCCCGTTCGGCCTCGGACCGCGCAGTTGCGAAGGCGCGAGCCTGGCCATGGTGGAGGCCGAACTGGTGCTGGCGATCCTGCTGAGGCGATTCCGCTTCCAGCCGGCCGCCGGGCACGACGTCGTCCCCGTCGAACGGTTCGTCTTGTGGGCCGCCGACGGCATCCGCATGAACCTGACTCCTCGATCAGCACCCCGGTGACCTGGTCCCGCCGCCCGGCCCGCGCCCGAGAGTCGTCTGCGGAGCGCGATGTCCGAATACCGCCGGGGCCGGCGGCGGGCCCGGCGTTATACCTGGTGGACAAAGCACACGGAGGGACAACGGACGACATGCCGACCCCGACACGCTCGCCGCTGGTCCGCACCTCGCGGCTCCCCGCTGCCGCACCGGCCGGGCACACCACCGCCGAACTGGCGGCGCTGTTGGACCTGCTCACCGAGCAGCGGCCCCGGATCGAGACGGTCACGCTCGGCCACGGCCGCGACGCCGCCTCTACCACCGCCGCCCAGGCTTTCGCCCGCGCCTGGCACGCTCAGGGCGGGCAGATCCTGACAGTAGTCACCTGGCCGGAGGAGGCCGCCTCCTGGCTGCGCCCGGCCACCCGCTTCGCCGCGGGCGATCCCGATGCCTGGGTCGTCGCCGGCGCCGCGCTGGGATGGGCGCAGATGAGCCGCCGCCTGCGGCACAGCACCACCTGGGACCCGGCGCGGACCTTCGCCTTCGCCTCGATCGGCGACATCGAGACCCTGCGGCTGGCCGGCCCCGGCACCCTGGACGGGTTGCGCGGGGCCTCAGCCGACGGCGGCCGCTGGCGGATCGGCCGCCACTCCATCACCCAGGACACGCCTCCGGCGCGCGACGGCTCGACGTAGAGGCGGAATGTGTAACATATGACGCACTATTGCCGGCGAACAGCCGATCCGCCATGGGGAGCCGGAGCCGCCCAGTGAAGCCGGCTCGACGGCCACGCCGGAGCCTTCCGCTTGAGCGTGGTCTCTGCTGTGCCCACGGCGCAGCGGGTGCCGGGCGGGGGCACGGCCAGCGAGATCAGGTACTGGTCGAAAATGTCCGTCTGGCACTTGTCCTTGCCGTAGATACGGTGCCCCCAGCCCTCGTAAGTGAGCAGCACCGCCTTGGGGCCGAGCTGGCGGGCCACGTTGGCGGACCAGCCGTACGGGGTGGCAGGGTCGTGCAGCGAGCTGCCGAGCAGCAGCGGAGCGCTGCCCGTGTACCGCAGCCGATGCGGCGGGTTGGTGGTGGGGTAGTTCAGGCAGATCGGCATGTCATCGATCGGGTACGGGTGATACCGCATGTCGGGGGCCAGCCGAGCGGAGCTGCGCCTGAGCGCGGCGTACTCCCGGTAGTCACGCACCCGGAGGTTGTAGTCCTGGCACAGCACCGCGGTCGGCAGCTCGGCGACCTCCCCCGCCACGGGCTGCCGGCCGGGCAGCGGCGGCAACCACTCCGGCAGCGGCCCGCCGGCCAGGGCGTTGATCACCTCGCTCAGCAGGCGCCAGTCGGGCCCCTCGTTGCCCAGCACGCCGTTGTAGATGACCTGCAGCTCGGTCATCGGGCGATCCGTCACGCCCGGGTAGTACAGCTCACCGCGTCGCGCCTTCGCCAGCAGGTCCTGCCAGATCGCGCGGATGTCACGCCCGTGCAGGACGCAACTGCTGTCGGCCTCGCACCAGGCGGCGAACTCGTCGAACCCGTCCTCGGCGGCGATCGCCTCGGTGTCGAGGAACCCCTTGACGCCGAGGCTGTGGTCCATGTTGCTGTCGAGCGCGAGCGCCCGGATCCGGCCCGGGAACAACTCGGCGTACATCTGCCCGATCAGGGTGCCGTACGAGATCCCGTAGTAGGTGAGCCGCTCCTCGCCGAGGGCGGCGCGCAGGGCGTCCAGGTCACGCGCGACGTCGGCGGAGTCGACGTGGTCGTAGAGGGGACCGGTACGGGCCCGGCAATCCTTGTGCAGCTTCCTGGTGAAGGCGTTCCAGGCGTCGAAGTCGGCCTGGCTCGCCATGACGGTGTGCGGCATCTGGTTGTACACGGACGCGGAGCAGATCACCGGGTTGCTGCGGCCCACGCCCCTGGGGTCGAAGCCGACGATGTCGAACCGCCGCTGGAGCTCCTCGGTGAAGAAGCCGGGGGCGCCGTAGGCGGCCTCCACGCCCGACCCGCCCGGGCCACCCGGGTTGATCACCAGGGAGCCGATCCGGGCGGCGGGGTCGGTGGCCTTTCGCCGGGCGACGGCGAGGTCGATGGCCGGCCCGTTCGGCTCGGACCAGTCGATCGGGACGGTCAGCGTGCCGCACTCGGCGGCGGGCTCCTCTGCACAAGGCGCCCAGGCGATGCCGCTCTGCCCGGCGGCCGCCGTGGCTCCTGCCGCGGCGGCCCCGCTCTCAGCGGCAGCGTTGGACATCGGAACGGGTAAGAGCACCAGCGCCAGGAAGGCGGCGGCGAACAGAGATGATCTTCTTCGCACGTTGCTCCGATCGTCGGTCGGACGGCCGGCCTCCGTACGTCGCGCCGGCCCGATTTCGATCATCCCAGTCCGGCGCCAGGACGGCCGCGAAACCGGCGCATGCCGGCCAGACTCGCCCGTCCCTACATGTGGTGGTGGGGGGCGGGGATCGTGCGGGAAATCTGGTTCTCGGTGCCCGGCTCCACGATCACGAACTGGCCCATCATCCCCGAGTCCTCGTGACGGAGGATGTGGCAGTGGTACATGTAGGGAGTCCGCGGATCGGTGTACCGGCCGAACTGGACGGCGAGCCGGACGGTCGTCTTCGACGGCACGTAGACGGTGTCCTTGTTGCCGGTGGCGTAGCCGGGCGGGGCTGATCCGCCCACGTCCAGGATCCGGAAGGCCACCTCGTGGATGTGGAAGTTGTGCGCGTAGACGCTGTTCTCGATCTCCCAGATCTCCGTCGCCCCGGCCGGCACCACCTCGTCGATCCGGGCGGCGTCCATCTCCTTTCCGTTGATCGCGTCGTGCCCGTTGAGCTTGAAACGCCGCACCCTGGCCCCGGCGGGCACGGCGATCGGCGCGGTGCGCGCCAGCCGCGCGGGCAACGGCTGTGAGGGGGCGAGCCGGGCGGCGGCAACGATCTTCAGCAGCTCCAGGTCACCCTCGTCGATGTCCGCGGCGCCGCCCAGGCTGCGCAGCACGACCTGCTCACCAGGGGTGAAGTCCACCACGATCTCCATCCGCTCACCAGGCGTCAGCGACACCCGGTCCGCCGTGACCGGGGCGGGCAGCAGGCCGGCGTCGTTGCCGACGACATGGAATTTCCGGCGGTCGGAGAAGACGAGGTTGTACATGCGGGCGTTGGATCCGTTCAGGATCCGGAACCGCACCCGCTCGGTGGTGACGTTGACGAACGGGTCGTAGGTGCCGTTCACCAGGATGTGGTCGCCGAGGATGCCGAAGGTGCCCTTCAGCGGGTCCCCGGCCAGGGAGCCGTCCGCGGCGAAAATCTTGTCCTGCAGGATGAGCGGGATGTCATCGACGCCGTAGCGGTCCGGCAGCTCCACCTCGACGTCGTCGTCGACGATGAACATGCCGGCGAGCCCGCGGTAGACGTGCGTGGCCGTCTTGCCGTGCGGGTGCGGGTGGTACCAGGAGGTGGCGGCGGGCTGGTCGACGGTCCACTGCGGCCGCCACGTGGCGCCCGGTTCGATCGGCTGATGTGGGCCTCCGTCCATCTTCGCCGGCAGCCGCATGCCGTGCCAGTGCACCGTGCTGGTCTCCGGCAGCCGGTTGGTGACCGCCATCTGGATCCTGTCACCCCTGGCCGCCCGGATCGTGGGTCCGAGGAACGAGCCGTTGAACCCCCACGTGGCGGTCGACGTGCCGGGCAGAATGTTCGTCTGGCCGCTCTGCATGGTGAGCTGGAACCGCCGCACGCCGCCCTTGCCGGCCTCGGGGCGGAGCAGGGGCGGGATGCGCAGCTCGGTGCGGAAGCCCGGCTTGCCGGCCGGGCGGGACGCCCCTGCCTCCGATGACGAGCCGCAGGCGGCGGTAAGACCAGCGAGCGCGGCGGTCGTCAGGAACCGCCGGCGGCTCATGCCGTGCATGGTGATCAGTCCAATTCTGTCGATCTTCATGGTTCGATCGCAGTCTGGGCCACCCGCCCGGTTCCGAACAGTCGCCGGATTCATCTCATGGCGTGAGAACTTCATGATCGGCGGGTGCTTCGGCGAGGAGCTCGAAGCGATCGCCCGCGCGGGCGACGGTGAGCTCGCCGGCCACGGCCTCAAGGCGGGCACGCAGGTTCCGCAGCCCGCTTCCGTGCCGGTGAACGGCCTGGCCCGTCCCGCCGTTCCCCACCCTGGTTGCCGGTACGGCCTGGTCCACGCCGTCGTTGACGACACGCAGCCGTACCCGCCCGCCGGCGGAGGTGAGCTCGATGCGGACCTCCGCGGGCGAGCTGTGCCTGAGCACGTTGGTCACCGCCTCGCGCAGCACCAGTGACAGGACCGCGCCGACCTGCGCCGGCGGCTCGCCGGCGCCGGTCGCCGCGGTGCCGGGCAGCGGATCGGCGGTGGTCCGGACCCGAGCGCCCGCTGCCTGCAGCGCGGCTTCGGCGGCGGCCAGTTCGTCGGCCAGCCGCAGACGAGGCACGGCGTCGCGAAGCCCGTTGGTCTCGGACCTCGCGGCGCGCACCGCGTCGGCGGCACGCTCCAGTTCCTCCCCCGCCCGCACCGGATCGGCGTCGAGCAGCCGCAGCGCCAGCTCGCTGTGGAGGATGATCGCGGTGAGTCCGCGGCCGAGCAGGTCGTGCAGGTCCCTGCCGGCTCTCAGCTGCTCCCGCAGCGCGGCCAGCTGCACCGACTCGGCCTGCGTCCGCCTGACCTCGACGACGAGCCCGGTCAGCCGGGTCAGACCGTACACACCCATGGAGGTGAACAGTGTGCTGCAGGCGAAGTAGGCTCCGGTGACCGGCCCCCACGAGAACGTGCCGCTCAGGCCGGCCACGCCGACGATCATCGTGCAGAGCAGCCAGGACACCGGTGCCGCCAGGTACAGCAGCACCGCGCCGCCCAGGAAGCCCGACACGATGAGGCCGGACTCGGCTCCGAGCGCCACGGGGAGATAGGTGGCCAGGACCTGAAGCGGCAGCGTCCAGTGCCAGCCCCTGGACCGGTCGCCCGCCCGCGCGGCGGCCAGATGCCGCAGCTGCAGGCCGAAGGTCACCGGCAGCAGGGCCACTCCGACCACTTCGCCGGCACCGAGGTGGACGTCCTGGGCGGTGAGGTTGAACACGGCCTGGCCGATGAAGATGGCGTGCACCAGGACCAGGCTGGGCATGGCGAGACGCACGACCCGCCAGTCGTAGGCGGGCAGCGCGACGGGGGGCGGGTCCGGGGCCGCGGGCAGCGAGCGCACCCGGGCCAGCGTCTCCCGTGCGATGCCGACCGCATGGGCGATCTCCCTTTTCGCCGCCTCCCCCTGCTGCGACCGGGCCCGATTCACCAGCCGCTCGGCAGTGGACAGGCTCGTCAGGAGCAGCCCGCGAGTGTGCCGCCACAACCGCAGCCGTTCCACCTCTTCGGCCCTCGCGGCGAGCTCGTCCCGCTCCTGCCGGACCTTCTCGGCCAGGCCGATGAGGTCGCTGAGGCCGTACAGCACGAGGCCGGCAGTGATCGGCGCCACGATCGAGTGGTAGACGTCCTCGGCCCCGCGGCCCAGGAGGAACGCGACGACGCCTTCGAAGGCCGCGACCAGCGCGAACAGCGCCCAGGCGCGCCGCCCCCGGACCACCAGCAGGATGGAGGCCGCGACGAACGCCGTTCCCCCGGTCCACCAGGCGTCCGGCGTGACCAGGAGGGGCAGATAGTTGACCAGCCCCTGCGCCACCAGCAGCCACGTCCGCGTGACAGGCGGCCGGCCCGGCGGGGAGATCGGCTGCTGGAGCAGGGCGACCAGCGTCACGGCGAGGACGACCAACGTGGGATCCGTGCCCCGGTCGAGGTGAGAGCTGATCCGGATCCCCCACAGGGCGCACAGGACCCAGACCAGAAGCGCGACCGGTTTCACAGCCAGCCGGCCTCTGTGGCGATCCGGACGGCGTGCAGCCGGTTGCGGGCGTGCAGCTTGGTGACGATCGCGGTGAGGTAGTTGCGCACCGTTCCCACCGACAGGAACCGTTCCCTGGCGATCTGCTCGATGTCCGCCCCCTCGGCGAAACGGCGCAGCACATCCAGCTCGCGCTCGTTGAGCGGGCTCTCCACCACCTCCAGGGCGGCCACGGCGAGCTGCGGATCGATCACCCGCTCACCCGCCGCCACCTTCCTGATCGCGTCCGCGAGCTGGTGCGGCGGAGCGTCCTTCAGCATGAACCCGGACGCCCGGGCGGCGAAGGCCCGGCGGACATTGGCGGGGCGGCCGAAGCTCGTCACGACGAGGACGCGGCACTCCGGCAGCAGGCTGCGCAGCTCGGCGGCGAGGGAAAGGCCGTCCACACCCGGCAGTTCGATGTCGAGCACGGCCACGTCGGGCACGGAGGCGAGCGCCGCGGGCACGACCTCCTCCCCCGATCCGACGTCCGCGACCACTTCGATGTCAGGCTCCAGGCCGAGCAGCGCGACCAGCGCGCCGCGCACCAGATGCATGTCCTCGGCGAGCAGTACGCGGATCATCCGTCACCCCGTTGAAACACGGACCGATTGTGCCGCATTTCGCCCACCTCGTGAGATCTTCACGAAACCGGCACGAAGATCTCACGAGGTGAGGCACGGGAGAGGGATCGCTACCCGTACGATTTGGCGACTCCGTCGAGCAGGTGCTCAAGAGTGTCATAGGCGGGGGTCTCGACCACGTCGATGAGATCCGTCGCCACGCGTACGTTGTGATCTGCGGCGACCTTGGCGAACTGGGCGGCGGCACCGGAGCGGAACCCGTGCTCGGCAGCGAGTCTCTGTAGCTCCGGGTCGGTGCTCAGCAGGCGCCCGACCCGGTCGCCGGACGCGTTGAACGGCACCAGGGTGTGCTTGGACAGCACGGTCGGTGACGGGTACATCAGCACCATCCCCGGCTTGAGCTGCCCGCGCGTGGCGGCGTCCACGAACTGCGCCTCGTAGATCCAGACCATCGGGGTCGGGCCCATGCCCACCGTGAGGTATTCCTTGAAGGGGCCCTCGGAGGTGTTGTCGGTGTAGCCCTGGCCAGTGAAGAGCTGAGACACCAGGGGGAGCACGGTCTTTTCCGCGGCGGCGCCGTGCACGATCGTGCCGTCATTCGCGACATAGCTGGCGATGGCCAAGTACATGGCCGCGGAATTCGACGTGCGCGGATCCGTCGTGGAGACCAGGATGTTCTTGCGGACGGGATAGACGGTGTTGCCCGTGAGCTGGTCCCACTGCACGTCCGTGGTGACCAGCTCCAGGTAGCGGCTGACGTCGAAGGTCAGGACGGCCCCCTGTTTCACGACGCCCGCCTTGCGCAGCAGGTCCGCGATGGGCTGGAACGTGGCGATGGCCATGGGCGAGGAGAACGGCGTGTATTTCGCACTGACGTGACGCTGGCGCTGGATCCGGTCGCCCGCCGGTGCGCTCGACGGGAACGCGAAGTCGTACTGTCCGAGGTCGATCGAGGTGGCGATCTGGCGTGAACCCGCCGGATCGACTTCGACCCTCACCCCCTTGTCCGCGAGGGCCTTCTGCACTCGTGGATCCTCGAAGAACGCCTTCTTCTCCGAGCCGATCACACCGCGCACGGTCGTGAGCGGGAGCGGGGTTTCCTCCTGCCCGGTGTTCACGACCACCACTACGGCGGCGACCACGGCCACCGCGACCACGATCAGCGCAAGAAATCCCTTACCGCGGACTTGCGCCGACTGAATTCGGGCCGGCCCGGCGACTTCCGGAGAGCGACTTCCCCCTGTGTCAGATATGTCACCGATGGCGTTAGATGTCGTTTTCTCCGTTGTCGCGGGACGAGGGTCCGGCGCGACCTCCGGGTGCAGGTCCCCGGTGACCTCCGGCGGCGCCCCGGCCCCCGCCTCCCGGTTCGCCTCCACCAGTTCCCGGCGGACGATGCGCTCGACCAGGATGGGGACGAAATCCCGGACGGGACGGCCGTCGAAACGGCGGTGGATCGTCTCCACCGCGCTCTCGACCTGCCCGGCCGGGTGAGTGCCGGCGAAAACCTGGACCAGATGGTCAGTCGCTCGACGTA
Source organism: Nonomuraea sp. B19D2 (assembly GCF_040137845.1). Classification (NCBI taxonomy): domain Bacteria; kingdom Bacillati; phylum Actinomycetota; class Actinomycetes; order Streptosporangiales; family Streptosporangiaceae; genus Nonomuraea; species Nonomuraea sp. B19D2. The sequence goes on from NZ_JBEFAK010000021.1 coordinate 77,849, forward strand.
TCGCCTGTTCCTCGCGGAGGGTGTCGACACTCACCAGCATCTCCTCGGCTTACTCATTGGTCGGGCACCCGCGGCCTTCCGGCCCGCGCCGCGCCAACCTTATAGGGGTTTTCGGCCGAGTCGATAATCCGAGTCAAGGCTTATTCGAAATCGCAGATGACCGCCGATGCGGCCGAGCGAATTGAAGCTGTTGTTCACCTTGCCGTGGATTTAGTTCGACGAAATCAATGATGAAAGTCAGAGCTTGTTCATCAAGATGACCCGTGGCGGCGATGCCTCTTGGGCAGCTTGAACCCGCGCTCGGCCATGACCTGCCGCAGCCGATCGGGATAGTCGGTGATGATGCCGTCCACGCCGTCGTCGATGAGCTTGTTCAGCGTCGGCTCGTCGTCGATCGTCCACGGGATCACCTTGAGCCCGAGCGCGTGGGCCTGGTCGACCATGTCCTTGGTGACGTACGCCTGGTAGCCCGGGTCCGTCACCTTGCCGTTCTGCGGGAAGCCGTGCACCGGCGAGAACGCGTCCGCCCCGAACGACTTGACCGCCTTGAGCGGGTCGCCGCCGAAGGCGTCGATGTCGATGCCGCCCAGCCAGGGCGAGGCGCCGGGCTGGCCGGTCTGGAGGAAGTCGCGGTTGGTGAGGGCGACGAGCGGCAGCCGCGGCTCCAGCTCCCGCATCCGCATGAGCGCGCCCCAGTCGAAGCTCTGGATGGTGACCTGCCGCAGCATCCCGGCCCGGCGGATCTCCCGGAGCGTCACCTGGACGAACTGCTCCCTGGGCGCCGTCTCGCTGGGCGCCCCTGCCTCCACCTTGGTCTCCACGTTGAGCTTGACGTCCCGCGCCCGGTACCGGCCGACCAGCTCGAACACCTCGCGCAACGTGGCCATCGGCGCCCCCGGCACCGCCCGCTGCCCGGGGAATGCGGCCAGCGTCTGCGAACCGCAGTCCATGGTCCTGATCTGGCTGAGGGTGAGCGTGTTGACGTACTTGCCGACGTAGGGGAACTCGGGGTCGTCCGGCACGGCCGGCGCCGTGTCGCGGCACTTCGTGCCGTTGACCTTCCTGTCGTGGGTGACAACCGCCTGGCCGTCCTCGGTGATCTGCACGTCGAGCTCGAGCGTGCTGACGCCGAGCTCCAGCGCGTTCACGAACGCGGGCAACGTGCTCTCCACCACGAGCCCGAGCCCGCCCCGGTGTGCCTGGAGATCGAAGGCACGCCGCCCGTCCGCGTCCGCCACGCCCGGCACAGCCGTCACCACCAGCGCCGCCGCCACTACCGCAAGCCATCTCTTCGTATTCACATGCGAAAAGATCGGCCATCACGGGTACGGCAGGGCGTACGCGAGGTGAGCCCCGCCAGGCGGTCAGTGGAACTGCGGGACGATCAGGTAGATGCCGTACAGGACCACCGCCGTGCAGGCCGCGAAGCACAGGACAGCCGCGGCCAGCCCGCCGGCGCCGCTGCCGGTGCCTTGTTCCTGAGCGGACCGCCGGGCGGCGACCGCCAGCACGCCGAGCGAGAAGACCAGGACGATCACCACGCTCACGGCCAGGCTGACGACGAAGACCTGGCCCAGGGCGGCCCACTTGATGTCCATCGGGTTCCTCTCAGACCGCGGTCGGGACTTCGTTGACGTTGCCGGCATGGACGGGCTCGCGGCGGCCGGCCGCGTAGAGTCCCGCGGCGGCGGCGATCGCCACCAGCGCGGCGATGGTGACGCCGAGGGTGCCGGTGACGGCCACGACCGCCACGACCCCGCCGACCGCCGCGGCGGCGGGCAGGGTGAACAGCCAGGCCAGCGCCATCCGGCCGGCCACATTCCAGCGCACCTTGGCCAGCCGGCGGCCCAGCCCGGTGCCGAGGATCGCGCCGGAGACCACCTGCGTGGTCGACAGGGCGAAGCCCAGGTGAGAGGAGACCAGGATGACAGTGGTGGCACTGGACTCGGCGGCGAAGCCCTGCGGGGACTCGATCTCGGTGATCCCCCTGCCCATGGTGCGGATGATCCGCCACCCGCCCACATACGTCCCCACCCCGATCGCCAGGCCGGCGGCGGCGATCACCCACAACGGCGGGCCGGAGCCCGAGACCAGCGCGCCGGACGAGATCAGCGTGAGCGTGATGACGCCCATGGTCTTCTGCGCGTCGTTGGTGCCATGCGCCAGCGACACCAGCGACGCGGAGACGATCTGCCCGAACCGGAACGTGGTCGTCACCGACCCCTGCCGGGTCCTGGCGGTGATCGTGTACGCCAGATAGGTGCCGCTCATCGCGACGAATCCGGCGATGAGCGGCGAGGCGACCGCCGGGATGAGCACCTTCTCCAGGACCGTGCCGAAGTGCACGCCCTGGATGCCCGCGCCCACCCATACGGCGCCGATCAGCCCCCCGAACAGGGCGTGCGAGGAGCTGGACGGCAGCCCCAGCAGCCAGGTGAGCAGGTTCCACAAGATCGCGCCGATCAGCCCGGCGAACACCATCGGCGGCGTCACCAGGTGATCGTCCACGATGCCGCCCGAGATCGTCTTGGCCACCTCCACCGACAGGAACGCGCCCACGACGTTCAGCACGCCCGAGATCGCCACGGCCGCCCTGGGCCGCAGCGCGCCGGTCGCGATCGAGGTGGCCATCGCGTTGGCGGCGTCATGGAAGCCGTTGGTGAAATCGAAGACCAGCGCCGTGATGATCACAACGACGACCACGAACGTCACATGCTCCATAGGGACGGCCCCATCGTCTCGACGCCACCAGGACGTTGGGCGCCGGCTGTGAACCAGCCGTGAACCCCCGGCCGACAGGACGCCCCGGTGGGCGTATACCCCTCCTTGGGGAATCCGATACGAGCAGCGTGCCTTGTGCCCTTCAGGCAGCCGGCGGGAGAGGCTTGTCGTACAGCCAGGCGGACAGCAGCGGGCCCACCGGACGCGCCGTGTGCCGCTGGAGGTGCGCGGCCAGGTCCTGGGTGGTGACGTTCCCGTGCCGGTGGGCGGTGGTCCAGGCGCGCAGGGCGGGGAAGAACTCCGCGTCGCCCAGCGCCCGGCGCAACGCGTGCACGGTCAGCGCGCCCCGCTTGTACACGCGGTCGTCGAACAGCATGCCCACGCCGGGGTCGGCCAGCACGAAGTCCTGCGGCAGCCCGGCGAGCCGCTGGTGCCAGCGCCGGGCGTGATCGGCGGCGGACGGGCCGCCGGACGCCTCGGACCACAACCACTCGGCGTAGGTGGCGAAGCCCTCCTGCAGCCAGATGTCGCTCCAGCAGGACACCGTGAGGCTGTTGCCGAACCACTGGTGCGCCAGCTCGTGCGCGATCAACCGCTCGAACCCGCGCCGGCCGTCCACGTGATTGCGGCCGAAGATCGACATGCCCTGCGCCTCGACCGGGATGTCCAGGTCGTCGTCGGCCACGACGGCGACGTAGCCGGTGAACGGGTAGGGGCCGAACCGCTCCGTGAACACCGCCATCATCTCGCCCTGCCGGCCGAAGTCGTGCCGGACCCGGGCGCCCAGGCGCGCCGGGTGGGCCAGCCGGGCTCCCGCGACCTCGGCGACCTGATAGCGCCCGATCTGCACGCTGGCCAGGTAGCTAGCCATGGGCTCCGGCTGTTCGTAGATCCACGTCGTGGTCCCGGCCCCGCGGCGCCGGGCAGTGAGCACGCCGTTCGCGATGACCCGGTACGCAGACGCGGTCGTCACGGCGATCCGGTACGACGCCTTGTCGTCGGGCCGGTCGTTGCACGGGAACCAGGAGGGCGCCCCGATCGGCTGGCCGGCCACCAGCGCGCCGTCGGTCAGCTCCTCCCATCCCAGACCGCCCCAGGGGCTCGGCACCGGCACGGGTCCGCCCGAGTAGCGGACCTCGACGACGGCGCCGGCTCCCACGGGCAGCGGCCTGGGCAGGGTCACCCGCAGCTTGCCCCCTCCGTGCACGTGGCGGGCCGGGACCCCGTCCACGGTGACGCCCGAGACCCGGAACCGGCCGAGGTCCAGGTCGAGGACGCCGACGGGGTCGGCGGCCGACACGCTCAGCCGGGCCGTGCCGTCGAGCCGGTTGCCCGCCACCCCGTACTTCAGCGTCAGGTCGTAGTGCGACACCCCGTACCGATGGTCGCCGTGCGCGGGAAAGTACGACGTCATCGCCACGCCGAGATGGGATTGCCGAACCACCGCGTACGAGCGGGCACCGCCTCCCCACGCATGACCAGCGAGGCCGGCCCGATCGTGGTGTCGGCGCCCACCCGCGCGGCCGGCAGCACCACACCGTGCGGGCCCAGGGTCGCGCCCGACTCCAGCGTCACCGTGTCCATGCTCATGACCCGGTCGTGGAAGAGATGGGTCTGCAGGACGCAGCCCCGGTTGACGCACGCGCCGTCGCCCAGGGTCACCAGATCCGCCTCTGGCAGCCAGTACGTGTCACATGAGACCCCATGCCCGATGCGCGCCCCGAGCGAACGCAGCCACACGTTCAACGGCGCGGTCCCCAGCCACGGCTGCGCGAACCAGGGCGCCGCCAGCACCTCCACGAAGTTGTCCGCGAGCTCGTTGCGCCACACGAAGGAGCTCCACAGCGGCCGGCTGCCCGCTCTGATCCGGCCGACGAGCGCCCATTTCGCGGCCGTGGCGACCGTCGCGGCGAGGACGCCCGCGGCCAGCAGCACCACGCCGCCCAGCGCGAGCGCCACGGCGAAGCCGTAGCCTGCCGCGAGCCACTCGAAGGCGGCGGCGACCAGGACGGCGAGCGCGACCGCGCACATCGCGGGCACCACCCGGAACGCCTCGACCAGCGCCCTGGCCACCTTGTACCGGGCAGGCGGGTGATAGGTGCGGCTGCGATCGGCCTCCTCGGCGGTACGGCGCAGCTCCATGGGCGGCATGCCCACGTACGACGAGCCGGACCTGGCCTTCTTCGGCGTCGCCGACAGCACCCCGACCAGGCCGTCCTTGGGCACCTTGCGTCCGGGCGCGGTCATCCCCGAGTTGCCGAGGAAGGCGCGCTTGCCGATCCGCGCCGACGCGACACGCATCCAGCCGCCGTCCAGCTCGTACGGGGCGACCATCGTGTCGTCGGCCAGGAAGGCGCCGTCTCCGACGGACGTCATCGTGGGCAGCGCCAGGACCGTGGACAGCTCGACGCCGCGGCCCACCTTCATGCCGAGCGCCCGCAGCCACGCGGGCGTCAGGACGCTGGCGTACAGCGGGAACAGCCAGACCCGCGCCGAGGCCATCAGCCGCCCCGTCGTCCACGCCTGCCAGGCCTGGCGGCTGTGCACCGGGTGGCGGCCAGCGTGCAGGCCCATACCGAGCAGCCGCACGCTGACCAGCGTGATCAGCGCGAAGGCGGCCATGCCGGCGATCGTCGCCAGCGGCACGCCCGGCAGAGCGGCGGCCAGGGCCTGGCCGAGCGTGCGTGCGTCGCCGGCGAACCCGGCCAGGACCGCGAGCCCGGCCCCGGCCGCGACCGCCGGGAGCAGGCTGAGCACGATGGCGGTGAGCCCGTACAGTGCGGCCCAGAACCGGGAGCGGGCAGGCCGCTCCGCCGGCCGCGACCTGCGTGACTTGCCCTGCCTGAACGCCGGGGCGCCGGCCCAGAGCTGGCCCGCCGGCACGCTGCCGGCGACCGCCGATCCGGGGGCGATCTGGGCGTTCTTCCCGATTCTGGTGCCGGGCAGCAGCGTCGACCGGGAGCCGATCCTCGCGCCGGCGCCGATCCTGATCTCGCCGATGTGCAGCCGGTCGCCGTCGTACCAGTGGCCGCAGAGATCGACCTCCTGCTCGATCGACGCGCCCCTGCCCAGCTTGAGCAGCCCCGTGACGGGTGGCGGCGAGTGCAGGTCGGCGTCGCTGCCCACCTGGGCGCCCAGCAGGCGGGCGTACCACGCCAGATAGGGCGCGCCGGCCAGGTCGGGAACGCCGAGCCGCTCGGCGAACCGCTCGGCGAACCACAACCTCAGATGTACGCCGCCGCCGCGCGGATGACTGCCCGGCCGCACACCGCGCAGCAGGAGCCGGGCCACGGCCGCGGACAGGCCCATCCGCCCGGCAGGGGTGACGAACAGCAGAGCGCCCAGCGTCACCCACCACCACGACAGGGCCGGGGCCCACGCGGGCGCCAGCAGGTTGCCGAGCGCGGCGAGCAGCACGATCCAGCGCATCGCGCCGACGGTGAGCAGCGGAACCATGAGCGCCGACTGCGCCAGCGCGGCACGCCTGGGCATCGGGGTCACGGGCCGCCGTTCCGGCTCCGCCTCGCCCCGGCCCTCCAGCAGCCGCGCCAGACCGCCCAGCGTCGGCTGCGCGTACACGTCGCCCACCGCCACGTCGGGATGGTCGGCGCGCAGCATCGACACCAGCCGGGCCGCCGCCAGGCTCGTGCCGCCGTCGGCGAAGAAGTCGGCGTCCCGTCCTCGCGGCGCCACGCCGAGGATGGCGGTCCACCGTTCGGCCAGCGCCGCCTCGGCCGGGCTCAGCCCGTCGCCGGTGGTGGCGGGCGCGGCCATTGGCCAGGGCAGCGCGTCACGGTCGACCTTCCCTGAGGTCCTGGTCGGGAGCGCGTCGACCGCCGCCAGGCGCGGCACCAGGGCCGCGGGCAGCGAGTCGGCGAGCAGCACGCGTGCCTTGCCGAGGTGGTAGCCGGGCTCGGTGACGACGTAGCCGACGAGCACCTGGTGGCCGCCGCCCGCGGTGCGGACGGCCGCGGCCGCGCCCGTGACCCCGGGCAGCGCCCCCAACGCGGCCTCCACCTCGCCCAGCTCGATCCTGCGCCCGCCCAGCTTCACCGGGTCGTCGGCGCGGCCGTTGAACACCAGTCCCTGGGGGTCGGCACGTACCAGGTCACCGCTGCGGTAGGCCCGCTCCCAGCCCAGCGACGGCAGCGGCGCGTACTTCTCGGCGTCCTTGACCGGGTCCAGGTAGCGGGCCAGACCCACACCGCCGATCACCAGCTCGCCGGTCTCCCCCATCGCCACCGGCTCGCCCTCGCCGTCGCCCGTGAGCCGCGCCGCCGAGGCCACCACCGTGGCCTCGGTGGGCCCGTAGGTGTTCCACACCTCGCGCTCGGGCACGGCGAGCCGCTCGGCCAGCTCGGGCGGGCAGGCCTCCCCGCCGAAGATGAGCAACCGGATCCGGTCGAGGTGCTCGGCGGGCCACAGCGCGGCCAGCGTGGGCACGGTCGAGACCACGGTGATCCGCTGCTCCGCCAGCCAGGGCCCCAGGTCCATCCCGGTGCGTACGAGGGCTCTGGGCGCGGGCACCAGGCAGGCGCCGTGCCGCCACGCCAGCCACATCTCCTCGCAGGAGGCGTCGAAGGCCACCGACAGTCCGGCCAGCACCCGGTCGCCGGGGCCCAGCGGCCGTTCCCGCAGGAAGAGCCCCGCTTCGGCGTCCACGAACGCGGCCGCGGACCTGTGCGTCACCGCGACCCCCTTCGGCCGGCCGGTCGAGCCGGAGGTGAAGATGATCCACGCGTCGTCGTCGAGGGCGGGCGGCGAAGGGGCCGTCGCGGCGCCACCCTCGCTGCCCGCGCTGCCCTCGCTGCCACAGACCGTCAGCTCGCCGGAGATGACCGCGTCGACCTCGGCCTCGGCGAAGACCAGCGCGGCCCGTTCCGCCGGGTCATCTGCGTCGACGGGCACGTACGCGGCCCCGGCGGCGAGCACGGCGAGGATGGACAGGTACAGCTCGGCGGTTCCCGACGCGACGCGCACGCCGACCCGGTGGCCGCGGCCGATCCCCGCCGCGGCGAGCTCGGCGACGAGCCGGTCCACCTCGGCGCGCAGCGAGCGGTAGTCGAGGCGTACGGTGCCGTCGTCGATCGCGAGCGCGTGCGGGTGCAGGCGAGTGGTCTCGTCGAGGACGTCGATGAGGGTACGTGGCGGCGTCGCCAGCACGCCCGCGGGATAGATCGCGCGCGCGGTTCTGTGGCGTAAGGAGGCAGGGTTGCTGGGCAAGAGGGCTCCGTGGATCGGCGACGGCTGACACTGAAGGGTACGCGCCGTTCCCTCTTGATCGCCCACGGGGCCGGGCCCGGCAGCGCCCCGCGCTTGTCATGGACGCCTCCCGAATGGCTTCGCGAGCCGTCACGGAGTGAATGTCAGCGAGCCGCCCCGGTGGGCGCATGGGTGACTGATGGGCGGCTTTCAAGCAATCGCCGTACTTTCCCGCGTCCGTGCTCGCGCTGATCCTCGCGGCGGGGGCGGGGCTGTTCGCCGGGTCGTACTCCTACGCCATGGCCTCCCCGACCTACGGCGAGGCCGGTCAGGCCATCGAGGAGCAGCGGGTCTTCGCCGCGTTCGTGGTGCGCGGCGCCGACGCGTGTACGCGGCGCTCGGCGCGTTCGCCATCGTCGCGATCGTGGACTGGCTGCTGGGCGCGCTGGATCAACGCGCCGCTGGCTGCCGCTGGGAGCGTCGGTCAACGCCCAGCACCGCTCCCGCGATCACGAATGACGCGACATCATTGTGCCGGCGTGCCGTACACGCTGACCTCAGTGAGGTGGAACGACAGGTTGGCGGTGTTGTGCGTGCCGATCACCCGGACATAGCGGGCCTTCGCCTCAGTGGTCAGGGTGTCTCCGGCGTCGGTCGCGGCCCGGGGGCCTCGGCGGCCGCCGAGGGTGTGCCAGGTGACGCCGTCGAGGCTGCCCTCCAGCCGGTACTCGTAGTAGCGCCCGCCCCCGACATAGTTGCGCACGTTGACGCGTGAGATGTCGTTGACCGTCCCCAGGTCGACCTGCCACCAGGTGGTGTCCCAGGTCATCTGGCTGGCGAAGTACGGCGAGTTGCCCCGGTTGCCGTCGTTCGCGTGCTCCGGGCCCCGGTTCGGCTCCCAGCTCAGCGCCGTAACTGGTTTGCGGAGGCTCTGCAGCGTGTCCCGCGCGCCGTCGCGTGCGGTCGACGGGGTCGATGCGGGATCGGTCAGCACGGCGATCGCCTGCCGGCCGGTGTTCCGGTTGGCCGCGCTGACGAACAAGCCGGCGTCGAGCGTGGCGCCCGCGCCCGGGACGCGGGCCGCCCCGATCACCGACCAGTTCTCGCCGTCGCTGCTGCAGGAGCCGGTCAGCCGGTCGCCGGACTTGCCGATGCGCACGCGTACGGGTGGTGCGAACCCGCCTGCTTCGGCGTACGAGTCGAGCTGCCCGTCGCCGTCGGAATCCCAGCTGAACACGCAGCCGTGACCGGGGGTGACGGCGATGTTCGCGTAGCCGCCGGACCCGGGGGTGGCCAGCTCGTCGCTCACCACCAGCCCGGACCTGGTCCACTCCGACGATCCGTCCTGCCGCAGCACCGTGCTCGCGAGCTGCTGCCCGTCGGCCAGGGCGGCCGGGCGGTAGGCGGTGGCCAGCTCGTTGGTCTCCCGCCAGAGATCCGCGCCACCCGCCGCGATCGCGATCCCGTCTCTTGCGGGAGCGAACTCGGCCGGCGTGTTGCTCATCGTCCGGTACGACGCGGGCGCGGCTCCGGCGATCAGCAGCCGGGTCGAGGCCGTGTCCTGCCGGGCGACGTCGTCAGATCGCCAGGAAGCGGTGACGTCCAGCGCCGGGGTGCCGCCCGGCGCCTCGCCGGCGGGAACGGTCACCGTCCACGTCACGGTGAGCTTGTCGCGCGGGGCGACGTGGTCGGCGCCGGCCGGGGAGGTCGCCTGCACCTGGTATCCCTGCGGGGGATCGAGCCGGAGCGCCACCTTTCCAGTGGGCCGCAACGTGTTGTCGTTGGCGAACACGGCGGTGACCTGTACGGTCCCACCCGGCTTGACGCCCTTGCGGTCGACCCCGACGGTCACCGCGCCGTCCGGCAGCGCGGCCACCCTGCTCGCCTCGACATAGGCGTTGCCACGTGGCTCGGCGGCCAGCCGGGTGCCGGCCCTGGCCCAGTCCTGGGCCACGGCCGGCCAGTCGATCGGCTCGGGGTACTCCTTGCCCGAGCGCAGCGCGCTCTTCAAGCTGTCGAAGAACAGCTGCCACCGCTTCACGTAGTACTGCCCGACGAGGCCGTTCATCTCCCTGCGGGCGTAGTCCTGCAGCCGGGCGCCGGCGGCCCAGAGCGTGACCAGCGACTTGAGGTTGTAGTCCAGGGTCGCTGCTTCGGCCGGAGTGGCGGCCTGCCGGCGGGCCTCCTGCTGCCACACCCCGAGCAGGAAGTTCTCGTCGGTGCCCAGCAGCCGGTCCATCAGTCGCATCTGGTCCATCCACTGGCCGGTCAGGCGCTCGAACCGGCCGAGATCCTTGGCGCGGTAGGCGGCGCGGATCTTGGGTAGCTGCAGCCGGCTGTGGTTGGCCAGCACCTGCCGTGCGACGTCGACGAGGTCGTAGCGGTAGGCGCCGGAACCGCGCAGGCGCGGGTCGACCTGGAGCAGCTCGTCGAGCGCCTTGTCGAAGGTGGCGATGTCGTACTGCAGCGGGTAGCCGGTGTTCGCCAGGCCGGGCTCGTCGTCGTACAGGCCGGTGACGTGCCGTGTGTCGGCGCCGGCGGGCCAGCTGTAGACGGTGTCGAGGAGGATCTGCCATGCCGCCTTGGCGTGCGGGTCCTGGCCGCCGTACCGAGCGGTGGCGTAGTCGTCGAACCACTTGCGCATGTCGACCGGGCCGTCCTGCCACGGCATGTCGGTGAAGAACGCGACCGCGGCCGGGTTGTTGTCGATGGCCTCCGGCATCAGCGCGATGCCGTTCATCGCCGTGCCGGGCTTGCCGCGCCAGGCGTGGAACTTCTCGTTCCACAGCGTCAGCCTGGCGCCGAGGTTGAAATGACCGCCGAAGTTCCAGATGGTGCCGAACGCGTACCCGGTGCCGAAGAAGTCCTTGTCCCGGTCGGTGGTGCCGGATTCCTCGCTGATGCCGTCGACGATGAACATCTTGGTGCGGTCGATGGCCTGGAGCGTCGCCGGCAGAGGGTTGCGCTGCCAGCCCAGGATCGTCCAGAGCGCCTTGGGGTGTGCGGTGTTCAAGGCCCGCTGCACCGCTTGTGACGCCTGCGCGACGTCGACCGTTCCAGCCGTGCCGCCCTCGTGCAGCAGGTCCATCTTGTACATCGTGCTGGCACCGAACAGCCGGGTCTGCACCCGGTAGAACGTGGCGGCGACGCGCGCGAAGATCGGATCCGTCGGGTCGAGCCAGTGGGGGCGTTCGAGCTGGTTCCAGGTGCCCTGCGGGACCGTGTTGGCTCCCGCGTTGCGGACCTTGAAGTCGGTCGGCACGGTGCCGAAATAGCCGGGCAGCACGGGGACCATGCCCAGCGAACGTAGGCGGTCGGCCATCTTGCGGCCGAGTTCGATCCGTTGATCGATGAGTTGCTGGGAGATCGGGCCGTCGGTGCAGCACATGTTCTGCAGCAGCCACCAGGACTGGTGGCCCGGCTGCGGGATCCACTCGCGCATCTGCTGGTCGGAGTAGCCGAACTCCATGAAGGTGCGCTGGTAGACCGCCTCCTGGCCCTCGTAGACGAGCACCTCGTTGATGCCGTGCAGCGCGAGGACGTCGATCCGCCGCTGCCACTCCGGCCAGCTCAGATACGCCCCCGCGTAGCCCTGGTTGGTGTCGTTGAGGGCGAAGCGGTGATCCACCGAGGAGTCCTTGGCGATGGGCGCCGCGGGTAAGGGGAGGCGCTGGGGCAGGTCGACCTGGGAGCCGTTGATCGAGACGTCGGCGTGTGCCACCTGGCGCAGGTAGTGGCCGAACCCGGTCAGCTGAACCGCGGGCGTCGTGCCGGCGACGACGAGGCGGCCGTTCTCGGCGTACACCTCGAACCGGTCCCGGCCCGCGCCCTTGTCGATCGCGCGCAGGGTGACCTGCTTGGCGCGCGATGTCCCGATCAACCGTTCCAGGGCCTGCGCCGCCGGGCTGTCGAGCCGGGCAGCCGCCTCGGCCACTGCCCTGGGCTGGGGGACGAACGGGGCGGCGAGCATCGTGAGCAGGACGGCGAGCACTGTCAGGTATCGCGGTAAAAGGACCGCGGGGCTCTGCGGTTCGCGGGACCGGGTCATCGGGGCGGCCACCTCCGAGGGGGGTGAGTAAGGGGGCCTATTATGTAAAGACTTTTCGTAAACTCTCTGCGAAATATACTGAGCCGCAGGCGACCGAAAGGTCAAGATCTCGCGACAGATGTTCATGAAACGGACAGCGAGGGGCGCGGATGCAGGAGGAACGGCCGGCGGGTACGCCGGTGCTGCGCAGGATGAACCGGGCCGCGGTGCTCGACGCAGTCCGGCGGCGCGCGCCCGAGCCGGTGCGGTTGGCCGAACTCACCCGGCTGACCGAGCTCACCCGCCCGACGGTCGCCCAGGCCGTGGAGGACCTGCTGGCCGCCGGCTGGCTGCGGCAGCACGCACCGCGGCCAGGCGGCGGACGCGCCACGGTGGGCAGACCGGCGACGCGGTTCTCGCTGAACGGCCGTGCGGCGCCCGTGCTCGGCCTGGACGTCGGCCCGCACACCGTGACGGCGGGGATCGCCGACCTGGCCGGTGAGCGCCTCGCGGTGATTCGCCGGGCGGTCAGTCGTCGTGGCGCTCGGCACCTGCTCGAGGCGGTCGATGAGGCGACGGGTGCGGCTCTGGCGACGGCCGGCCTGGCCGCCGAGCAGATCACGGCGGTCACCGCGGCGACGCCGGGCATCGTCGAGGTGACCACCGGCAGAGTGCTGTTCGCCCCGAGTGTGCCGGGCTGGTCGGAGATCGACCTCGCCGGCCGCCTGCGGGCCCGTTTCAGGTGCGCGGTCACGGTGGAGAACGACGCGAACCTGGCCGCGCTGGCGGCCGCCCACCAGCGCACCGGCGCGGGCACCCTGCTCGCGGTCCAGTGGGGCGAGCGGCTCGGAGCCGGTGTCGTCATCGACGGGCGGCTGCATCGGGGGGCGGGCCAGGCAGGTGAGATCGGCTTCATCCGTCCGAACGCTCACCTTCCGGACGCTCACCTTCCGGACGCTCACCTTCCGGACGCTCACCTTCCGGACGCTCACCTTCCGGACGCGGCCGGGGACGGTCGTGGGCCGTTGGAGCGCGCGATCGGCGCCGAGGCGATCGTCGATCTCGCCCGCCGCCGCGCCGCTGAGCATCCGGAGTCCGGGCTCGCCCGCGCGACGGACGCGGCTGCCGTCTTCGCGGCCGCCGCCGGGGGCGATCCGATCGCCGCCGAGGTCGTCGACCGGGTCGCCGCCGTCTTCGCCGAGGCGGTCGCGCCCGTTGTGCTTGTGCTGTCCCCGCACGCGATAGTGATCGGCGGTGGCATCGCCCGAGCCGGCGCGGTCTTGCTGGAGGCGATCGCACGGCACCTCGAAGACCTGCCCCTCACCCCGCCAAGCGTGGAATTGTCGGAGCTGGCCGAGGGCACTGTGCTCACCGGCGCGATCCAGATGGCCCTGGACGAGGTGTGGCGCAACACCCTGACCGTCTGCTGACCTCCGGAAGCGCGGCGTCTCCCCGCTGACGACCACCCAGGCCGCCACGGCCGCCGCCGCTCCGACGATGCCGAACTCGCCGACGCCGCGGGCGCCGAGATCGCTCAGCAGCGTGTCTGGATAATCCAGGAACTCCACATCTATCGGAGGAATGTCGGCGTTGGCGGGGACCAGGTAGTCGGCCATCGTGGCGTTGCCGAACCGGCCCGTCTCCGGCTCGATCCGCAGACCCTCCAGCAGCGCCTGACCGATCCCCATGACGATGCCGCCGACGATCTGGCTGCGGGCCGTCCTGGCGTTGACGATCGTGCCCGCGTCCACCACGGCGCTAGGTCGCGGCACCGCCGGCGCTTGGGAGGATCTGGTGTTCAAGAACGACAAGCGTCGCGATCGCCATCGCGAACGCGACGTTCACCGCCCGGGACGTGGAGTTGTGGGGCGAGGGCACGACCACCGTCGCCTCCGACTCCACGCACGTGCGCCTACGACCAGAACATCTTCACCGAGTGGCATTCGCGGTACGGAGGTCGCGGCATCCTCATCTACTGGCAGAACTACGACCAGATGATCAAGTACGCGACCGCGATCAAACAGGGGCACCGCCTCCACCGAGGCGATCCTGCGCCGCTTCACCGAATCCGCCTCCCACCCGACCTACCAGGCCATGCTGGAGGTCGGCCGTGCGCAGAAGACCATCTTCGTCGCCCGCTACCTCCGTCTCCGGGAACTACAGCGGGAGATCCAGGAAGGGCTCAACGTGGTGGAGTCCTCCAACGGCGCAAACTCGGTGATCTTCTACGGCAAGGGCGGCGACATCTCCACCAACCGGCGCGAGGAACTGGAGATGAGCGTCTTGTGCCTGCGGATCCTGCAGGCCGCGCTCGTGTACATCAACACCCTGATGCTGCAAGACGTCCTGGCCGATCCGGAGTGGGCCAAACTACTCAAGCCCGCCGACCGGCGCGGGCTGACGCCGCCGTTCTGGCAGCACGTCCAGCCCTACGGCGAGGTACGGCTGGACGTCGCCAAGCGGCTGGCACTGAGCGGGGATGTCGCGCAGCCGGGCAGCCTGGAGTAGGTCACGATCGCGTCGTAGTCCGATGCGCGCGAACTCGGCAGGCGGTTGAGCAGTAGCGGCGGCGACGTCCCGTCGCAGGCTGGCTGACGGTCAGCCCGCATGCGGGAGCCTCGCACGGAGTTTCGTTACATGGTGCCGCTGGCGTGGCGCTGCGTGCGGGAGTTTCGTTACGGAGTCGTACAGGGCCTCGTGGGCGTTGAGGGGGCGATCGGACGACAGCACTTGAAATCCGGGGCACAATCCCTGCGGTCTGATCACGGTGGGAGGTCACGCCAGCGTTCGGCCGACGCCAGAGCGTCCAGGCTGATCCGCTCCAGGAACGCACCGCCCCTGGCCAGGCGGCGTCCCACTGGCGTGTCGAGCCCGAGCGTCTGCCCCGCCGCCTTCGTGATCTCCGCCGCCGCGAGTGTCTGCCGCGAGCTGATCACCGTCGAGTGGTACCAGGCGTCGTCGTCGACCACGTAGACGTCGCGCCGTCGCTGCGGATCACGCTCGCGCCTGATCAGGCCCTGCCGGGTCAGGTAGCCCACGGCCATGGAGATCGAGGCGGGACTGACTTTCAGCCCGCGCGACAGTTCGGCCGCGGTGAGCCTGCCGTCCTCGCTCAGCCACAGGCCGATGAGCACGCGTGCCATCATTTTCGGCAGGCCCATCCCGATCGCCATCTCGACGGCTCCCTCTTCCACCTCGAAGACCTTGCGGTCCTGGGGTTCGGCCTCGGGCGAACGGGTCGGGGTGCCGCGCCGCGCCTGCCGCGTTGCCGCCTGGTGCGCCCGCTCGGGCCGGTAGTCGCCGGGGCCGCCGTTGCGGCCGACCTCGCGGCTGATCGTCGAGGTCGGCCGGTCCAGTCGCCTGGCGATCTCGGCGTAGGAGCGGCCTTCGGCCAGGCCGGTCGCGATGCGCTGGCGGTCCTGCCGGGTCAACCTTCCTTCTGACATGACACCACTATTGCGTTCGGTGCCACACAATGCAACGTTTCATTGCATTCAGCTTCATCGTCAACGCATCAATTAATCGCCCTTGACATGCACTTATGCGTATCGATTGATTGACGGAATTTCTGAAAGCAACGTAGCTTTCAATCATGTCGAACACGTACTATCGCGACGATCCGGTCACTCCGTCCCTCGACCGCGGACCCGCCTGTCCCTTCGATCCCGCCCCTTCGCTCACCGCCCTGCGCGCAGAGCTCTACAACTGGTGAGGGCAGACGTGTTCAAGCGCATTCTTCCAGCGCTGGGCCTGCTGATTCTCGCGCCGCTGGTCGGTGAGTATCTGCTGGGCAACGTCGCCATCAGCGCCCTGCCGATGATCATCGGGCTGATCCCACTCTATGGCGGTGGCGCGCTGTTGATCCGTGAGGTCGCACGCCGGTGGCGGCTGGGGTGGCCGGGGATCATTCTGCTCGGGCTCGCTTATGCCGTGATCGAGGAGGGCCTGCTCACCCGGTCGCTGTTCGATCCCGACTACGTCGGGTTGCGGTTGCTCGACTATGGGTTCATTCCGGCGCTGGGCATCGGCGCCTACTGGACCGTGCTCGTTCTGGCCATCCATGGGGTGTGGAGCATCGCGGTGCCGATCTCGATGGTAGAGGCGGGCTCACGCCGGCCGGACACGCCCTGGCTCGGCAAGGTCGGCCTCACTGTGTCAGCCGTCCTGTTCCTGCTAGGCGGCGCGGCGCCCATCGCCCTGGCAGGTCCGGCTCTTTACCCGCTGTCGGCCGCTCAGATTATCTGGACGCTGATCGCGGCCGTCGCCCTGATCATCGCCGCGTTCCTGTCCGTTCGATTCCGCCGCCCCCTTCTCCCGGCCACGCCGGCCAGCCCGTGGACCGTCTTCCTGATCACCATCGCGGCCGGGCTGGCGTTCTGGCTCCCCAGTTTGCTCGCCCTGGTGGGGATCAAGCTGGAGTCCATCGTGCCCGCGTGGATCACGGTCGGCTTCTACCTCGTGCTCTACGCCACGATGACGCTGCTCATCCTGCGCTGGTCCCGGCGCATGGGCTGGAGACCCTGGCACAGGTTCGCCCTGGGAGCCGCCGGCCTGGTCACCTACGCCTGGCACGGCTTCCCTCAGCCGCCGAGTTTCCCAGCGCCCGCGAATGTGGACCTCATGGGCAACGCGGTCTTCGCGCTGGCCGCCCTCGGGCTGCTCGCCTTTGTGGTGGTACGGCTCCGCCGCACCGCTCCGCCAACTTGATCTTTAACCTTGGCGCTTGCGAGATCGCTCCAGATTTCGTAAGAACAAGCTCAGCTTGGCCTTGCCGGCGTAGTAGGTGACCGGGGCAACACCGTGCTCCTTCTACGCCGAGACCGGCTTGTCGGGATCGAGGTGGCGGTAGATCGTGGCGCGGCCCTCGACGATGAGTTCGCGGAGGAACTCGTCGAAGGCGCCGCAGCGATCGGGCACCTGCCACCAGAGGAGTTCGAAGCTCTCTACTACGCTCAACACCAGCCCAACGAACCCGCCGGAATCAACCGTTGAGGTCTCCATCGAAGTCGGGGCGCTTCATGAGTCGCCAGTGGTCATCCTCTGGTCCGGAATGGACTCGATCATGGGCGTCGTCTCCTGCCGTGGTGTGCCGAGTTGGTAGGACAACGAGTCGGGGAAGACTTCGTCCAGCAAGTTCGTTCGCGAGCGGTTGAAGGTGACCTATGAGCCGGCTCGGGTCCGGCGGATCGCCGAGGAGGCGATCCGCCGGGAGGCCCAGAGCAAGGACAACCCAGCGGATCTGATCAGTGTGGCGTTGAATGCGTTGGTCCGCGAGCGGTGTGAGCTGCCCGGCTACACCACGTCGGACTCGATGGCCTCGGCGATCCACACCGAGGTGAACACGGGCATGTTCACTGTCCCAGCCACGTGATCAGGACTCCGAACGGGCCCGGGTGGCTGCCGGGCGAATCCGGCGTGGAGGCCCGGGCCAGTGCGGGAAGAGCTGGTCAACCCGGCCGGTCCAGCAGGCCGGCGTTGTGGGCGAGCAGGGCGGCCTGCACGCGGTTTGTGGCGCCGAGCCGGGCGAAGATCCGGTTGAGGCGACTCTTGACGGTCGCCGCGGTCAGGCCGAGTTCCGCGCCGATCTCGGCGTTCGACATGCCCTCCGCGACCAGCAGCAGTACGTCCATCTCACGCCGGGTGAGCAGTTCCAGCCGATCGTCGGCGCCGGGCGGCGGGGTGGCGATGAAGCTGCGGATGAGGCGTTGCGTCACGGAGGGAGCGAGCATGGCCTCACCCCGCACGACGGTGCGGATGGCGTCGGCGAGATGGTCGGGGGAGGTGTTCTTGAGCAGGAACCCGCTCGCGCCAGCCCGGAGCGCGGAGTGCACGTACTCGTCCAGGTCGAACGTGGTGAGCACGATCACGCGGGGCCGCGGCTCGGGGTGCGGCCACTGGCGCAGGACGCGTTCGGTGGCCTCCACGCCGGTCGCGCGGGGCATCCGCACGTCCATGACGATCACGTCCGGTCGGTGGGCGAACGTGGCGGCCACGGCCTGTTCGCCGTCGGCGGCCACCGCCACCACGCGCAGGTCGTCGTGGCGGTCGACGACCATCCGCAGCGCGCTGCGGACCATCTCCTGGTCGTCGGCGATGAGTACCCGGATCATGTCCGCTCCGCCGTGGGCAGGACGGCCCTGACCCGCCAGCCGTCCCGGTGGGGGCCCGCCTCGAGGGTGCCGCCATACAGAGCAGCGCGTTCCCTGAGCCCGATCATGCCTAGTCCGGAGCCGCTCTCGGCCTCGTGCCCGTGGGCCCTCGGGCCGTTGGTGACGGTGATCGTCAGCGGCGCCTGGGTCAGGCAGACCTCAACGTCGGTCGGCCCGGCGTGCTTGACCACGTTGGTGAGCGCCTCCTGAATGATCCGGTACGCGGACGTCTCGACCGAAGAGCTCAGCCCCTGGGGGAGGCTCGCCGGGCCGGTAACGCGGCATCCAGCCACCTCCACAATCTTGATCAGCCGGTCCAGGTCAGCCAGAGACGCCCGGGGTTCGATCTCCTCGGCGCCGTCGGCCAGCAAGCCGATGATGCGCCGCATGTCCTCCAGCGCTTGATCGGCGGTGGCAGCGATCAGCCGGGCCTGCTCGCTGCCCTCGACGGTACGGGCGGTGAGCGCGATCGCGCTCACCTGGCCTGCTACGACGTCGTGCAGGTCACCGGCGATGCGGGCTCGTTCGGTGAGCACCGCGTGGCGGGCGTTGAGCTCCCGCCCGGCGCGGAGCCGCTCGGCCAGTTCACGCAGTCTCGCCGCGTCCTCGTGAGCACGGCGCCGCTCGTTCCCGGCCAGCCACACGCACACGGGTATCCCGAACAGGAAGGCCGTCAGCGCCGTCCCCTCCAGAACAACCTCGGCCACAGCGGCACCGGACGCCGCCGTACGCGCGAGTTCCGGAACGGCCAACACGGTGCCCACGATCGCAGCGGCGACCAGGCTGCGCGGCCGAGCCGTCCACCGTGCGGCCGAGTACAGCGAGATCATCACGAAGATCATCCCGATCTGCCCCGTCATGTGGGCCCCCACGGTGAACAACCAGACGCAATACCCGGCCACGACCCCGCAGAAGGAGACCCACGGGCGGGTCCGCCGCCACGCCAGCGGCAGCGTCGGCAGGCACATCGCCGCGCCCAGGAGCGCCGCCTGTCCTGTCGACGGGACCGGCCCGATCGCCAGCCAGCCCCCGATGTGCCACACCGAGCAGCCGACGGCCAGTGCGGCGTCGGCCCGGAAGGGATGCTTCGTCATTCCCCTGGATCTATCACGGTGCGATCGGGGCGACGCGACCAAAGTCGCGCGGCGGTTGGTTCCGCAGCATGAGGACCCGGGCGTCGTGACTCCCTAGTGTCGGGAACCCGATCAACGACGGCCCGGCCCGCAAGGAGGCACGTTGCGAGAACCCGAGATCGACCGTCGGCGCTTTCTCGCCGTTTCGGCGGCAGCACCCACCGCTCTGGCGTTGGCCCACCCGTCCTCCCGCCCGTCGTCGCGGACGACCCCCGCCCAGCGCACGCTCCACGACCTGGTCGCCCGGGACGGCCTGCCGGGGGCGCAGGCCGTCATCACCACCCCTGACGGGCGGAGCGTGGAAATCGTCAGCGGGGCCGGGGACCTGCGCACCGGCCGGCCCTTCCCGCGCCTGGCGCGGATCCGGATCGCCAGCAACACCAAGGCGTTCACCGCTACCGCCGTCCTTCAACTCATCGCCGAGGGGCGCGTCGCTCTCGACCGGCCGATCTCTCGCTACCTGCCAGAGATCGACAGCGACGCGACCGTGCGGCAGGTCCTGCGCCACCAGAGCGGGTTTCACGACTTCGCCCACGACGTCACGGAGCACTCGCGGGGCCACTACCGGGCCGCCGACCTGGTCGCCGCTGCGCTGCGCCACCCGCCGGCGTTCGCTCCGGGAACGCGCTGGGAGTACTGCAACACCAACTACCTGGTCGCCGGGCTGCTCATCGAGCGCGTTACCGGCCGGCCGGCGGATGAGGAGATCACCCGCCGGGTCATCCGACCGCTCGCGCTCCGGCACACGTACTGGCCCGGCTACCCCGAGCAGACCCTGCGGGGGCCACACGCCCGCGCGTACAGGCCGCCCGGTCACACCGAGGTGAGGTGGATCAACACCTCCGTCGTGGGGACGGCCGGGGCGCTGGTCTCCACCGGCCAGGACCTGAATCGTTTTTTCACCGCACTGCTCGCCGGGCGCCTGCTGCCGTCCGCGGAGCTGGCCGAGATGCGCCGTACGGTGCCCGCCGACATCGCCGAGGGAGCGGAATGCGGCCTCGGGCTGATCCGCTTCCCGCTCCCGGGCGGCGGGACGTTCTGGGGCCACGGCGGGACGATCGAGGGCACCCGGACCAGGGGCGGCGTCACCGACGGGGGCTTGGCGGTCAACGTCACCGTCAACGAGATCTCCACCGATCCGAACGGGTCGCAGCACGTCGTCGATGCTGCGGCCACCATCCTGAGGAGTTGCAGATGCTGACCACCGCGATCGCGGCCGCCCTCACGCTGGGCCTGGCCGGCGTGCCGGCCGCCGGGCAGACGGCTGCGGGCCCGATGGCCCGCTACACCGGCCAGGCCGTCCAATGGAAGACCTGCCAGGACGCCGACTTGGCCAAGGCAGGCGCCCGCTGCACAGACATCACCGTGCCGCTCGACTACCGCGACCCGGCGGGCCGCACGATCACCGTGGCGATCTCGCGGCTGGCGGCCACCTCCGGGGACCGGATCGGCGTCCTGATGCACGGCACCGGCGGCGGTCCCGGCGGACGCGGCCTCAACGGCCCCCTACTCACCTCCGCCGCCATGGGCCCCGCACTCGCCGGGCGGTACGACCTGATTGGCATGGACCCGCGCGGAGTAGGTCGCAGTACCCGGCTCAACTGTCGGCTGGCCGGGGAATGGCTCCGGTCGGCCGGGCTGGACCGCGCGGGCTTCGAGCGCACCGTCAAGTACGAAAAGGAGCAGGTGGCGCGCTGCCAGAAGCGGCACGCCGACCTTCTGCCTCACATCACCACCCGGAACACGGCCCGCGACATGGATCTGATCCGGACCTTGCTGAAGGCCCCGAAGTTGTCCTACATCGGGACCTCGTACGGCACCTACCTGGGCGCCGTCTACACCCAGATGTTCCCCACCAAGGTCGATCGCGTCGTGCTCGACAGCGCGCTCGACCCGGCCCGCTATCCGGTGCGGACGTTTCCCGGCATAGGCGCGGCCAACGAGCGCTACCTCGACGCCTGGGCCTCCTGGACGGCCGGACGCGACGCCGAGTACGGGCTCGGCGGCACCAGGCGGAAGGTGCGCGCGACGGTCGAGGGGATCATCGCGCGGGCCGCCCGCAAGCCGCTGATACTCGGCGACCATCGAGCCGACGAGCACATCATCCCCTCGATTCTCGCCGGAATCCTCTCCGACGACCGCTACTTCGCACAGCAGGCCGGCATCGTACGAGAACTGCACCGGGCCGCCAAGGGCCAACACGTCGAACCGTCCGGTACGTTGAAGGAGTACCTGAGCCCGCCCGACGCCGACCTCGACAACGCCCTGTCGATGAACGTCGCCGTCTTCTGCGGCGACGCGCCCGCGCCCCGCGACCCCGAGTGGTACTGGCGCAACATCCAGCGCAGCCGCGCCGCCCAGCCGGTGTACGGGCCGCTGGCCAACACCGTGTTCCCCTGCGCCTTCTGGCCGGCAGCGCCCCTGGAGGCGCCCACCAAGGTCCGCAACAACCGGCCGGCGATGATCGTCCAGTCCACGGGCGACACCCGCACCGTGTACGAGGGCGCCGCCGCCCTGCACCGCGCGCTCCCCGCCTCTCGCATGGTCACGCTGCGGAACGTCCGCCGCCACGGGCTCTACGGCATGTACCCCAACCGTTGCGTCACCGAGGCGGTCAACGCCTACCTGGCCTCAGGGGAGCTCCCCAAGACCGACGTGACCTGCAACAGGGAGGCCACGGCTCAACCGCAGTAGGCACAGCGCTGCCGAAGTCGACCCGACGGCGGAAGTGTCAACCCAACGGCTGATCTTTGTTGTTGACGTGCTCAGGGGTTGGCGACGGTGAGGCCATCGAAAGCGATCGATGCGGGCACGAACCCTGGACGGATCGGTCGCCTGTCCGGGTTGCGGGGTGGAGACGGCGCGCGCGCAGGCCATCACGAATGAACAGCCTGCGCCGGCCGAACAGCTCGCCGGCGCGGCCGCCGGCGAGCCGGCCGGCCAGTGGCGGGCCGCCGAAGGCCAGGGCGTAGGCGGTGAACACCAGTCCAGGCCAGGCTCGCGCGTCCGCGATCACCTGGTCCTGCTGCCACCCTGGCAGGCCACGGCAGCAGGCCGAAACGGCATCTGGGTGGTGCTGGCCACCGCGTTCCAACGCCGATCACACGTGACACGCGGCGAATGTGATCTGCCTCACAGCCGGCCGCGCTCGCGCAGGTGCGGCCGGAGTACGACAGAAACACACCGCGTGGTGAAGGCGCCTTGGTGTCAGTGCTTGCGCCGTCGGGCAGCGGGGTCGTGCTCAGCGGTGATGCGGGCGGAGGTCTCCTCGCCCAGGCCGTACGTAGCGGCCGAGGCTGGCCAGGTGCTGGTGGCGGGACTTGGCCTGCAGCTCGGGGGTGGTGCGGCCGGCGGCGGCCAGGTAGGTCAACGCCGAGTGGCGCAACTGATGCAGCGTCCAGCCGTCGCCGTGCGGGTCGAGCTCGGCGGAGGCGGTCTTGAACAGGTACTCGGCGCGGGTAGGACAGGCGGTCGCGTCCGGCGACGGGGCAGACGTCGGCGGCCGCGGGCGCGCGGCGGCCCGAGGCAGGAGCGCGCCGGTCGGCCAGGAACACCGGACAACGTGCGCCGCTTCGGCGATTACGTCTACGACCTGAACGCGCCCCTGGAGGGCATGGAAGTCCACCTCGATCTCGGAGAGGCCGAGGCGACGTGAAGCCGCATCTCCACTGCGAGCAGCCCTCGCAGGAAGTCCTGGTCCCCAGTTGAGTCTCCAGCGGGGGGAGACGTCAAGCTGAGGACATGGACAGCGACATGCTCTATTCCATCGGAGAACTATCCCGCAGGACCGGCTTGACGGTGAAAACCATCCGGTTCTACTCCGACAAGGGCATTGTCCCGCCGACCGACCGGAGCCCGGCGGGCTACCGGCTGTACGGCCTCGACGCACTCGCACGCCTTGGCCTGGCCCGCGCGCTGCGCGATCTCGGGCTCGACCTGGCGACCGTGCACAAGGTGCTGGAGCAGGAGGCGTCCATACCGGACGTCATGGAAGCATGCGCCGACGCCCTGGACGTACAGATCCAAACCCTCCGTCTGCGCCGGGCAGTACTACGAGCACTCGCCAGACGCGACCCCACCACCATGGAGATGGACCTCATGCACCGACTCGCCACGCTCTCCCAGGCCGAACGACGCCGGCTGATAGACGACTTCATCGACGACGCCTTCAGGGATCTTCACGCCAACCCCGAGTTCGTGACCCTGATGCGATCGGCCATGCCCGAGCTGCCCGACGACCCCTCACCCGAACAGGTCGAGGCCTGGGTGGAACTCGCCGAACTCTGCCAGAACGCAGACTTTCGTAGCGCGCTACGCCGCGCAGCCGAAGACCAGGCGCAAGAGCCTTCCCCGCACGACGGCAGGAGGGTGCACGACGGTCTCGACCAAGCGATGCGTGCGCGCATCGACGAAGCCGTATCCGCCGGCGTCCTCCCAGCCTCCGCCAGCACCGTACCCCTTACCGACTTGCTAGGCAGCCTCTACGCCGACGCGTTCGAGCGTACTGACGACGGCGATCTGCGCCGCTGGCTCCTCGCCCGCCTGCAGATATCCGCCGATCCGCACGCCGAGCGCTACTGGCAGCTCCTGGCGACGATCAATGGGTGGCCTGTTTCACCGGCACTCGCTCCCGTTTACACCTGGTTCACCATGGCTCTGCACCGAGAGCGATGACCCGGACAACCCGCGCGCCGCACCAGGGTGGGGCACAGTCGCTCCTCACCCGACCGCGGCGGGCTCGGCGGGTGACGGGCGCGGATGGGTTGCGGAGGTGGGGTCATGCAGAGTTGGTCGTGGTGAAGACGCGGGCAAGCTGGTGGTCGATCATGGCTACGGCGTCCTCGGCGGACCGCTGCCTCAGCAGAACGCTCGACTGCATCCCCTCGGCGCCTGCCACCAGGAACGCGGCCTCGGCCGCGGCGTTGATGTTCAGGAGCACCTGGCCGGACTCCTGCCCTTGCACGAGCAGGCCGGCGACCAGGTTCTCCAGCGCACGCGGTGCGTCTTGGGCGACCTTGGCCAGGGCGGGGTCGGTCAGGAAGCGGACGAAGTAGGCGGCGTACACCAGGTGCCGGCTGCGCCGTTCCTCATCCAGCGGGAGCAGCTCGAACAGCACTCCGCGCACGATCGCGTGCATGCCAGGCGCTTCGCCGAGCTTTGCGAGGCGTTCGCGGGCCCGCTGCTCGGCATCGTCGTTGAGGATCTCCAGCGCGCCGAGCAGCAGCTCATCGCGGGTGCCGAAGTAGTACTGCAGCAGCCGGGCGGAAACCCCGGCCTCCGCGGCGACCTGCCTCAGGGTGACGTCTTCCAGGCCACCGCGGGTGGCTAGGCGCCAGACGGCTTCTGCGATCTGGCGGCGGCGCTGGTCGTGGTCCGCCTGTCGTGGCATGCCATCCGTCCTCGCGACTCGTTTGTGGTGCGATCGTACCAAGACCGATGTTATGGTTCGATCGCACCACAACCTGTGGAGGGCGTGTTCACGCCTGCCGTCACGGCCCTTCGGGGCGATGGGAGACAAAGCACACATGAAGCACGTCACCATGCTGATCATTGGCATGTTGCTGCTGGTCCTGGGAGCACAAGGTGCCATCCGGCTGCTCGCCGACCACGACAACGCCGGGCTGCTCGCATGGCTGCCCGGCGGATTCGCGGTGTGGCTGGCGTGTTACGCGGTGGCCGCCATCGCCGGAGCATTTCTGGCCGGTTGGGGCAGCAAGAAGGCCAAGCAAAGCGGGCACGGGCGATGACCGGCCGCACACCAGCACCGGCCGCGATCCTCGCCCTGCTGGCAAGCGCATGGATGCTCGTGGCGGGCGGCACCCCCGCCCATGCCGACGACATCTCCGACCCAGTCGTCGTGACGGCGTCGGGCAAGGTCCAGGGCACGAATCAGAATGGGGTCCGCCGCTTTCGCGGCATCCCGTACGCCGCCTCGCCCACCGGAGAGCGGCGCTGGCAGCCACCCCAGCCGGCGAGTTCCTGGACCGGCACCCGCGACGCGACGAAGGCAGGACCGGCGTGCATGCAGCCGGAGGCGCCTGATATGCCGAAGGGCACCCCGCAGAGCGAAGACTGCCTGACCCTGGAGGTGACCACACCCGTCCGGCCCGGCAAGGGGCGGCCGGTCATGGTCTGGGCGCCCGGCGGCGGTTTCATCACCGGCGCCGGCTCGATCTACGACCCGGCCCGGCTGGTCAAGGCCGGAGACATCGTGGTCGTGATGGTCAACTACCGGCTCGGCGTGTTCGGCTTCTTCGCCCACCCCGAGCTCGGCGACAGCAGTAACTTCGGCCTGCAGGACCAGGTGGCGGCGCTGCGCTGGGTGCGCGCCAACATCGCCGCGTTCGGCGGGGATCCCGGCAGGGTCACCCTCGCCGGAGCCTCGGCCGGCGCGATGAGCACCTGCACCCTCATGACCTCACCGGCCGCCCGGGGCCTGTTCCACCGGGCGATCGTCCAGAGTGGATCGTGCCGCACCAGCCACCCGGCCGGAGCGATGGGCGAGGGCATGCCCGCGATCTCCTCCTGGCACCCGATCGACACGATCCGAGGCGCCGGCCAGGCCCTGGCCGAGCAGTTGGCCTGCACCGACGTGGCCTGCCTGCGCCGCAAGAGCGCCGGTGAGCTGCTGCCGTACACCGCCCAGTTCCCGCTACTCGCCTACGGCACCAGCCTCCTCCCGCAAGAGCCGGCCACGGTCTTCGCCGCAGGCAAGCAGGCGGCTATACCGCTGCTGCAAGGCAACACCCGCGACGAGCACGTCGAGTTCACCCTGGCCGTCTACCCGAACGGCATCACGGCCGGCCAGTACCCGGCCCTGCTCAAAACCGCCTTCGAGCCGACCGCACCACGTGTCGAGCGACGTTACCCGGCGCGGCGCTTCCCCTCACCCACCGCGGCGGCCAGCCGCGTGTTCAGCGACAGCGGCTGGATCTGCCCCTCCTGGAAGTCCGGCCGTGAGCACGCCAGGAAAGCGCGCACCTACGCCTACGTCTTCGCCGATCCGTCCGCGCCCACCCCCAGCGGACAGTCCCTGCCTGTCCATGTCCGCCCCGCGACCGCGCACGGAGCCGAGACCTTCTACCTGTTCGACTTCCCCGATAGCTCAGGTCTCACCACCGACCAGCGGCGCCTGGCCGCCCGGATCGTCGGCTACTGGACCCGGTTCGTCCGGACCGGCGACCCCAACGGGGCGGGCAGCACGACCTGGCCCCGTCTCGACACCGCCGACCGCGCGCTCAACCTCGCTCCGGAGTCGGTACAACCGATCAACATGAAGAACGCCCACCACTGCGGTCTCTGGTTCTGACGGCTGGATCTCGACCGAGACGCCTCAGCGTGAAAGCTTCCGAGATTAACGCCATCTCGGAAGTACACTCCCAGGGGTGACTTCCGAGATTGCGCATAGCGCGGCGGGGCAGGAGCCTGGATCCGCTTCCGAGTAAGAAGCGCCGTCCGGGCGCCCGCCCCACCCGGCTCCCGCCCGCCCCCGCCAAGCACTGACCACCTTCGCCGACAGCAGCCGCCACAGCAGCACATGGGCAGCCGAGATCTATGCCGCCGCTCGCGCCCGTGGCAAGCGCCACCCGCACGCCATCCGCATCCTCGCCCGCGCCTGGATCCGCGTCATCTGGGCCTGCTGGCGCGACGGCACACCCTACAACCCGGAAACCCACCAAAAGACCACAAAACGCCACCCTTAGCAGGGAGCGGTTGACTCAGGAATCTCGTTGCGGCCCGGGCCGCGCCGGGTCAACACGGGATTCTTACGATCATCCCTTGATCCGATGGCCAATACCGATATGCGCGCCGTTGCGGGGGCGTCATCCAGCGTCCAGTCCTCACAGCGCTTGCCGGGGAAGATCGGGCAGGCGTCGCCGCAGCCCATGGTGATCACCGCGTCGGAGGCGCCATGTCCAGCCCTACGGCGAGGTGCGGCTCGACATGGCCAAGCGCCTGCCTCTCGGTGAGACCACCGGTCCAGGCGGTCGAGCAGTACCGGCGTCGCCGAGGCCCGCGCCCTGCTCGACGAGCACACCGCCCTGCGCGGACCGGGCACGAGCTGGGACCTGCATGAGTACCGCCACTCCGCCCTGACCCATCTCGGCGAACAGGGTGCCTCGCTGTTGATGCTGATGGCGAAGTCCCGGCGCAAGAAGCCGGAGAACGTCCGCCGCTACTTCAAGCCGTCCCCCGAGGCGATCGCCGAGCTCACGAGCCTGCTCGCGCCTGGCGGCGGCAATCGCTGAGCCGCGTTCCTTGATCCTTCTCGGCGGCGACGGCGGAGGCGGACAGGAGCGTCGCACCAGCGAGGCCGCCCCAGAGGGCGGCCGAGCCGTGGGAGGCGAGAGCGGTGATCACCGCCGGGGAGACGGCGAGGCCGAAGCCCGTGGAGAGCTGGAAGCGGGCGAGGGCGCGTCCCAGGAGATGGGCCGGGGCGAGGGCGGTGACGAGCGCGGTGGCGCTGCCGGCATAGATGATCTCGCCGATGGTGCAGGCCACGGACACCGTGGCGACGGCCGGGGCACCCCAACCGTGTCCCAGCGAGGTGGCCGCGAGGAAGCCGAGGTAGGACGCGGTGAGGACCACGCCGGCGAGAGCCAGCACGGTCCGCCGGGGGAAGCGGGACATCAGGACGGTGACCGGAACCTGCAGGGTGACCACCAGCACCGTGTTGGCCACGAAGATGATTGCCGACCACACCGGGGAGGCGTGCATCTGTGTCACCAGGACCAGGGGGAGCGCGATTTCGGGAACGTTGAGGCAGAAGACGTAGATCACGTTGGCGGCCAGCAGCGCGCGCATCCGGGGTGCGGGCTCGTCGTCCCTGTCCTTGGCCGCGGCAGCGGCCGGATGAGCGTGCACGTGGACCGACCATGCCAAGGCCGCCGCGGCGAGGTATGCGAGCCCGGTGACGGCTGCCAGCGCCTGCACTGCGGTGGTGCCGCCCGCCAGGCACGCGGTGGCGAGGAGTGCGCCCGCGCCCAGGCCGGCGTTGCGCAGGGCGCGGGTTGCCGCGAGTGCGGCGTCGCGTTCGCGGCCGTGGGCGACCGTGGCCACGAGGGCCGCATGGGCGGCCGGCCATGCCTGGTTGCCGATGCCGAGGAAGAGTGCCGCTGTCGCGAACAGCCAGACGTTCCCCGCCGGGGTGGCCAGCAGCAGCGCCACGCCCAGCACCCGCACCAGCATCGACGCTGCCACGACCGTGCTGCGTGCGCCCCGGTCCAGCCATCGGCCGACCGCGGGCATGCACACCAGACCCACGACGACGCCGACCGTCATGGCGATGCCGGTGGCCGGCGCGGACAGCCTCAGCACCATCACCCCGTAGAGCAGCAGGAAGGGCCGCAACAGGCCGGTGCCGAGCGCGTCCACGGCCAGGGCGACGGCATAGCGGGGGCCTCCGCAGGCACGGACGAGGGCGCGGGGCCGGATCTTGGTGGTGGTTGCCATGGCGTCAACAGTGCGTTCGGCCGCCGGGCCGACTGTGTCGATTGACGGAGAGCGTCAATCGACGCGGTCGTCGGCCGTCCGACCAGCGAGGATGAGGGGATGACGTTGAGGATCGACATCGGCGGCCTGCCGTCCGGGCGAGTGCGGTTCGCCGCCTCCCCGCTGGCCGAGCTGACCGCGATGCTGCACGTGCTGGCCGAACCCGGGCATCACCCGCAGCTCGCCGGCTGGGCCGGGGACGTCTGGGCTGGGCTGCGGCCGGAGCTGGCAGAGCGGCTCAGGGAGGCGGAGTTCCTCTGGCGTTCCTCACGAGCCGATTTCCTGGTCCCCGCGCGTCCTCGGCTGACCCTCGCCGAGGAGCTGGACGATGTGGACCGGATCGACGATGAAACCTATGTGACCGCCGCGCTCATCACCACGTGCGGCAGCAACCGGGTCCACTTCTCCGCGCCGTCACCGCTCACCGACGCGACAGCGCGCGAGCGGGCCCTGGACCTGGCCCAGGCCCGCGGCGCGCTGCAGGAGGCCTTCGCGGAACGGCTGCTCGCGGACCCGGCCGCTGTGCGGGCGCGGGTGCGTCACACCCTCGAACAGTGCGCCGAGGCCTTCTTCGACGCCGCCTGGACGGGCGTCGCCGTGCAACTCGCCACCGACCTGCGCCTGAAGAACGACCTGCTGAAGCACCAGGGCATCGGGGCGGCACTCGCGTCAATCTCCAGCGCCGTCACCCTGGCGCCGGACGGCAACTGCATCATCGTGGACAAGCTGCAGGACAATGCGACCGCCGCCCACGGTACCGGGGTCACCTTCCTCCCCAGCGTCTTCGGCCGCCCGCACCTGGTGGTGGTCCACGCGCCCGGGTGGCAGCCGGTGGTGCAGTACCCCGTCGCCGAGGCAAGTCCATCGGAGCCGGTATCGCTGGAAACGGTCACGCTACGTCTGGAGGCACTCGCGCATCCGGTACGGCTGCGGCTGCTGCGCACCCTGGCCCGCGGCCCGCACACCACCGGTGAGCTGGCCCACGCCTGGGAACTTTCACCCCCGGAGGTTTCCCGCCACCTCGCTGTCCTGCGCCGCGCGGGCCTGCTCACGGCCCGGCGGCACGGTCGTTACGTCCGTTACACCGTCAATCTGCCCGAGCTGACGGCGCTGGGCGCCGACCTGCTGACGGCCGTACTGCGCTGAGTAGCTTCGGTCGGGCGCGCTCGAGCTCCTCTGCCGTCCATCATGGCCACGAGGGTCAGGCACGACAGCACCCGCCCGCCGTCCACGTGCACGGTGCAGGCCCCGCACTGCCCGCAGTCGCAGCCCTTTCTACGTGCCGGTCAGCTCCAGCCGCTCCCGCAGGGTGTCGGGCAGCGTCGTCCGTGGGTCCACGCGGAGCCGCTCGGCGGTTCCGTTCACCATGAACGCCACCTCGACCGTGCCGTCCGCGGCCTGTCCCGGCAAGCGCCGCCGGAAGAGATCAGCGGTTACTTCCTCCGATGACTGGCGGCGCGTGCAGCAGCCTCAAGATCAGTCCTCAATCCCCGTTGAGCGGATCGCGCCGCAGCACGAGCTTGGTGGTTCGGGCGCGATACGCCTCGGGTGCCTGATCCCACTCGGCGGTCAGCGTGGTGACGCGTTCGGCGGGGAAGCCGGTGCGACGCATCGATTCCAGCAGCTCGGGCAGGATCGCGCGGGTGTGGGAGACGCCCAGGTGGAGGGTGGCGTCGGTCACGTACATACGCATCAGCGGCACCCGGGTGCCGGTCGCCAGGTAGTAGCCGACCGCGGTGCAGATGCCTCCGGGCGCCAGAGCGCGCATGGCCTGCCGTACCCCCGAAGCCGTGGAAGTGGCTTCGACGGCGACGTCGTAATCGCCTTCGGCTCGGGCGGGAGTGCGGGCGCCGAGGGAGGCGGCGAGTTGCCTGCGGTGCGGGCTGCGGTCCACGTAGTCCACGACCGCGGCGCCGTGGGCGGCCGCCAGTCCGGCCGCGTACAGCCCGATGCTCCTGGCGCCGCCGCCGAGGATCAGGACCCGGCCGCCGGGCCGTACCCGGAGTGGCTGCACGACGGCTCGCCAGGCGTCTGCCAGGTTGTCACTGGCGGCAGCCACGCGCAGCGCGGGGATGCCGTCAGGGACGGGGACGAGCATGTGGTTGGCGTACGGCACGCGGAACCGGTCGGCGATCATCCCGCCCCATGGGCCGCAGGAGGGGCCGAAGCCGTAGGCGGCCAGGGTGCCGGCAGCGCGGGCGCACTTGGCGGTCAGCCCCCGCAGGCAGCGTGGGCAGGTGCCGCAGGAGACCGCCCACGGCACGATCACCCGCTGGCCGATGGTCACGGCGGTCACGTCGGGTCCGGTCTCGACGACCTCGGCGACACATTCGTGGCCGATCGAGAAGGGGCCCTTGAAGGGCACCGGACCGACGATGTTCGCCACGACCGGGTCGATCAGGCCGAGGGCCAGGCCGGTCTGCATGACACGTGATACGGGGCGGTGGATCGGCACGGTGTCGCCGTCGCAGCGGCCGGCGATGAAGGGGCGGACGATGACGTCGTCGGGTTCACACAGCCGGGGCTCCGCGGCCTCGTGCCAGGCCAGTCTGCCGCTGCGCTCGAATCTCAGCTCACGCATGCTATCCCTGCTATTACGATCGTTATATGGCAAGTTCACGGGATCGGGTCGTCATGGGGGCGGCCGATCTGATCCGGCGACGGGGGCTGGCTGGCAGCACCGTCCGCGATCTGGCCGCGCACTCCGGGGCTCCGCTGGGCTCGACCTACCACTACTTCCCCCGCGGCAAGCAACAACTGGCCGCAGAGGCCGTACGGTATGCCGGTGACCTGGTGTCCA
Source organism: Nonomuraea sp. B19D2 (assembly GCF_040137845.1). Classification (NCBI taxonomy): domain Bacteria; kingdom Bacillati; phylum Actinomycetota; class Actinomycetes; order Streptosporangiales; family Streptosporangiaceae; genus Nonomuraea; species Nonomuraea sp. B19D2. The sequence continues at coordinate 109,373 of NZ_JBEFAK010000021.1, forward strand.
CGGCGCTGGCGGGCGAGCTGGCGGCAGGGCCCGTGGCCGGGTTGCGCGCCTTCCTGGCCTTGTGGCGGCAGACGGTGCTCGACAGCGACTTCCGCGCGGGCTGCCCGGTGCTGGCCGTGGCGGTCGAGGAGCCTCCCGCCGAGGGCGAGGCCGAGGCGATCGCCGCCGCTGCCGCCGTCTTCGCAGCCTGGGAGAGGCTCCTGGTCGAGGCGCTGCGCGAACACGGCGTCGCGGACGCCGGACCGCTGGCCACCCTGATCGTCGCCTCAGTGGAGGGCACGGTGGCCATGTGCCGGGCCAAGCGTGACATCCAGCCGCTGGACGACGTCGCGGCCCAGCTAGAGCAGCTGCTTACGGATCGCCTCGGCTCGCTCGGCTGAGAAGACGCCGCTGTCGAGCAGATCCAGGATCGACAGCACGCCGCCCCGCGAGCCCCAGCTGCCCTCCTCGATCACCCGGAAGTTCACCCACCACCCCGGCGGGGCCTGTTCCAGCCCGCACGCCTCAGCCATGGCCGCCAGAACCCGCGTGATCACGTCTGCGCGGACGTCCGGGGCCCAGTCGGCCTCCATGACGGCCACGTCGATGTGCATGGCGTCGGCTCCCGAGTCGCTGAGCAGGGCGCCGCCGATGGCCATCATGTCCGGCGCGGACTCGGCGAAGTGCACCTGGAAGCCCGCCCGGGCGGCCTCGACGAACCGGCCGACCTCAGGCACCAGGACAGCGTCGGTAAGCGTGCGGGCCAGCCTGCGACGCTGCTCGCCGGTGAGCCGTCCGGCGGGTGCGGTAACGGTGATGACGGTCATTGGCCTGCTCCTTCTATGACGCTCGTTATATTCCAACTATAACGAGCGTCATAGAGAACTCTGAGCAGCTGAACCGCCATCGTGACGGAGACGGCAATAGCCGGGTCCCCGGTGCCGCCCGCAGTGGTCCCCGAGCAGCACCTGTCCGCTCGCGCCGCCAGGTCAGGAGCAGGTTTCGGGCCGGTTGCGACGTCCATACGCCGGCCGGACACGCGGCCGCCAGGATCCGGTGGGTCGGTCAGGTACAAACGACACAACCTCGATCCCAGCGGCCAGCCGTTCGAATTTGACTCAGCGGCTGAGGCCGGGCCCGCGGTCGACGTCGCGGCTGGGGGGCGGCCGGTATGCCTGGCGGCGCTCACGCTCGCGCTGCAGCCCGGGCATCGGGCGGGTGGGGTCATCACCGCGGGTGGCAGCCTCGCGCTGGCGTCGGGCGTGCTCGGCGCGGGCGGCGCGTTCGAGCTCGCGGCGGTCGAGCGGCAGGCCAGCGCGCCGCCGGCGCTCGCCGTGGAGGGCGGCCAGCTCTTGCTGGGCGAGCTGGTGGGCGTGGCGGGCGCGGTGCGTGGCGTCGTCGACGTGGCAGGCCCGGGCCCAGCCCATCCAGCGCGCGCTGCAGATCGGCCTCGCGCCGGCTGAGCTGGCGGAGCTGCTCACGACCGTCGAGGACGCTCTGGCGAGTCTGCTAGCTGGTCAGCCGCTTGAAGGTCTGTAAGCCACGTGAGGCAAGTAGGGCTGTCCGCGATGGCGCCGGTGGACTGTTGAGGGGTCAGTTGATCCACCCAGTACTGCGGCATCGACCCGTGATCCCCGCCGGAGCCAGCGGAGTCTGTCAACATGTCCTGATGAACGTATCTCGATGCGATTTGCTGCGCTGGCAGTTCGACTTCACCTGGTCGTTGTTCGATTACCACCTGGAACGCCTGCAACCTGCGGACTTTCTGTGGGAACCCGCCACTCTTTGCTGGACTGTGCGCCCCGACGCCACTGGAACATGGGTGCCCGACTGGGCGGAGACCGAGCCCGATCCCGTCCCGGTTCCCACCATCGGCTGGTTGAGCTGGCATATCGGTTGGTGGTGGAGTGTGACCATCGATCACGCTCAGGGACGCAAGCCTCGGGACAGGACCGAGATCACCTGGCCGGGTGATGGAACGAGCGCCGTCGCATGGTTGCGTGATCTCCGCGCCACTTGGCTGACCGAGCTGGATCGCCTCACCGACGCCGACCTGGACGCCCCGGCGCCCCCCTTCCCTTGGCCACAGGACTCTGAGCACACCGTCGCCCACGTGATCGCCTGGGTCAACTCCGAGCTGATGAAGAACGTCAGCGAAATAGGCCAGCTTCGCATGCTGCGAGCCGCGTTCTCGGAGCGAGTTCTTCTCAACCTGGGATCGATCTGATCAGCCTGCCGCCGGCTCGGTGAACCGGGCTTCCAGGTCGGCGGTCATCTGCGTGAGCAGGCTGGTGTTCTCCTGCCGGACCGCCTGCGGCCCGACCTTGTCGATGCCGGCAACTTTCGTGATGCACTCGTCGGCAGCCTGGGCCATCGTGGCGAACTCCTTGCGGGCGATCGAATGGGGGTTTGCGGCCTCGAAGGTGGTGGCGCGGTGCATTCCTTGACCGATGTCATCGCCGCTCGTGCGGCGGACATCGCGTCGCGGGCGCTGAACTCATCGCCGTGTCCGTGGCGCATGTAGCGGGTGACAGAGATCCGGCGCCGGGCAGGGTCGGTCGAGGGCATGAACCTTTCCAGGCGGTCGCCCCGGTTGGCCGCGATCAGGCGGACGAGGCGGACGGCCCTCGCCACCTGCGCCAACGGGCTGGCCCTGCAGCCGCCGGCACGGTCCCAGATGACCGGTCCGTTGGCGGCGTACCTGGTCAACGGGCCGCTCAACATCGCCTGATCCCGAGCGTCCTCGCCCCGGACCACGACCCGCCGTCCTGCCCCCCGGAGCAAGGGCTGGTAGACCCCGGCACGCTCCGACCGCCCGGGCCGGGCGGAGCCGCGTACGCCCGGCCCACCGGACGCAGATGATCAGCACTATCTGCGATAGCAGCATCCTGTTGCGGCTACCGCCAATGTCCGGTCCGATCCTCCCCGAAGGCCATCCCCTCAGAGGGCGGGTCGCGGGGTGTGCCCTGGCATGGCGAAGGCTTCCCATGCGTCGGTCGGCACGGGAAGCCTTGAAAGGGAAGGATCGTCAGCGTGAGGGCGCGGCGGCGAGCACGTCCTCGGTCACCATCACCGGGCGTCCGCCGACGCGGCCAGCAGCGCGGGGCGGCGTCCAGGCCCTCCAGGGTGCGCTCCTGAATCAGGTCGCGCTCCGTCTCGGCGGCCATGGCCGCGACCATGAACAGCATCTTGTCCGCGATGCTCTGCCCGTTGGGCTTGTGGATGCCGGCGCAGATGCCGGTCAGGATGTGCAGGTTGATGCCGCGCGGGGCCAGGGCGGCCTGCAGCTTGGGGCGGTCCTTGCGGCGGGTTGAGATGGTCTCCTCGACGATCTCGCGGCAGTCGGCGGCGTTCAGCAGCTCCAGCTGCGCGGCGTGGTCCTGGCCTCGCAGGTATCCCCATTCGATGCCCAGCCGGTAGGGGTGTCACCGAGGTGAGCCCAGAAGCCGCCACTTGTTGGTCTTGGAACCCGGACGGCTCGTTACGGGGTGTCGCCCGCGAGGGTGCTGACACGGTTCGCGTACTCGCGACGGGCCTTGCGCTGTGCTAAGTCGGCGACCTTGCCCGGCATGTCGAGGACGACCGGCAGTTCCGGGGGCGGGTGCCCGTGTCGGCGGCCGTGTGCTCGGGCAGGAGGTCGGCGACGGCGGTACGGATGGCGCCGCGGCTGACGTGGTGGTCGCGGGCCAGACCGGCGATTGACTGGCCGCCCAGGTACGCGGCGCGCACGGCGATCGCCTTCGCTGCCGTGACGGCCGGGCGTCGACCTGAAGTGTGTTTCCCGGGCGAACGCTCTTAGGGGCGTGGAGGATGCGGGGGCGGGGCCGGCATGCGTACCAGGGTTCATAGATCTCCAACTCGAGCCGACGGACGTCCTCACCACCGGGGCTGGAGTTCTTGTTTCAGCCGCCGGTGAACACGCGGCCGTCCGGCATCAGGAGGGCGGTCGAGTGGTAGTTGCGGGGGATCCTGGCCCTGGCGAACGGTTGCTGGTCCCACGTCCAGCCTGCGGCGGTGCGCACCGGCCGTTGCTCGAGATGGTCTGTTTCAGGATGCCTTCTGGTCGGCGGCCTTCTCGATCTCGGTGGTCACCCGTGCCCCTCGGAAGAGCACCGGGAGCCACAGGAGACATGCCAGCAGGGGGACCGCGGCGTAGGTGGCCATGCCCACACTGGAGCCCAACCCGTCCATGAGCGCGCCGAGGATGAGATAGCCGATGCCGATGAGCGCCGACTCCACGAATGCGATCATCGACAGCAGGCTCGCCCGGTGGCGCGACGGCACTGCCTCGTTGAACACGTTGTCCACGATCACGGCGGTGATCTCGGGAATTCCGGCCAGGGCCAGGAACGCGGCGATGGTGACCCAGACAAGGCCGAGGCCGCTCAGGCCGAGCGCCACGGCGAGCGTCACAAGAGACACCGGGACGATGGCCCGATACCCGATGCGCCGGTCCGCGCGGTCCGACAGCAATGGAGTGAGCCCGCCGGCGAAGAATCCCGCCGATATGACCACGCTGACCAATGCGGTGCCCGCTCCCTGATCGGAGAGGGTCTTCTGCGTAAAAATGATGTACGGCGTCAAAGTCGCATGCATCAATCCGGACACCACGACAAGCGTCACGAGCGCCGGCGTGGCGACCCGAAGCATCGCCCGCCATGCTGTGGCGTCGCCGTGCTCCTCCTCGGCTCCGTCCTGCTCGTCCACCGCGTCCGCGCCGCGGATCTCGGGCACCCGTGACATCAACACCACCACGGCCAGGACGAGGCACGCCGCCGAACCGACGTAGACGACTCCCCAGGAAATCTGCTGCAGTTGGCCGCCGAGGACGATGGCGGCTCCCGAGGTGACCGTCCCGAGCATGGTGAACCGGGACTTGATCTTGACGTAGCTGGCCGTTGCACCACGACGCACGAGCAGGTCGTACAGCAGGGCGGTGTCCGAACCGGACACACATGCCATGCCCACGCCCTGCCCGATGAACAGCGCCAGGAACACCCAGTAGTTGGAGAACGCCAGCTGACCGAGCAGACATCCAGCTATCAGCACCTGGCCGATCACGATGCCGGCGCGCCTGCCGATTCGGTCAGCGATGACTCCCGTCGGCAACTCCGCAAGTCCGCTGACCAGGTAGAGCAGTGTCTGCAGTAGGGCCACTTGCCCGGCGGAGAAGCCTTGCTGCTGAAGGAAGAGGACGAATACGCCGCGCTGGAACAGCGTGTTGGCGAGCACGGCGTACACGTAGAACGGGCGCGTGACACTTCGTGCTGCATCGTCGACTGCAGCCGACCCGCCAAGGGCCTCCGTGGTACCGGTCATGCTGCGGGCTCCCTGGTGACTCCGGTGATCATTGGTGTTGGGCCTCCGCCGCCGACCGGAACCTCCAGTCCATACTTCGCGCAGGATATTGGGCCGGCCATCCGGGAACCGTTGCCAGCGCCGCGGCCATCTTCGGTGGAGGTGTCAAATGCTGGAAACAGTAGCTCCATTGGAAGACCTGCACGCTGGTGGACTGGGCCGCCGGCCGCACCTTCGTCTGGGTCGACGACGAAATCACCGACCATGACCGAACCTGGGTAGAGGCCCACCACCCAGGACGATCGCTCCTCCACCGCGTCGACCCGCGGTACGGCCTCACGGACACCGACTTCGCCGCCCTCGACCAGTGGCTCCAGCTCCACCAGGGCTGACTACCTCACAGCCAGGTCCAGGATCTTCCCAGAGGAAGAGCTCACCCGTACGACATCGGCATGCAGTACGGGCCTGCGGCTATCCGGCCTCGCCAAGGCCCCTGCGCAGGTCCTCGGCGAGAAGGTCTTCGATCTCGGCCTCGGCCTGATCTGGGCCAGCAACGCGGACCTGCGGGCCCCCACCCGGCCCACGACGAAAGCCCAACGTCACACCGACGACACTGAGCTGACCGGGTGACGACTCCGCCGACTACGGGGTTGAGGAACCCAGGAACAGCGGTTGGCGTCCAGAATGATCTTGAGCGGAACGTGACGTCCGGTTTCGGTGTGTGATCGTCTCGACTTCGAGATTCGGGCATCTGGCGCGATCGCCGCTTTGACGATGATCAGTGGTATCTCTACCGTTGTCACCCACGCCTGTGGGGTTTTTCTCTGATAACCAGGTCAGGGCGTAAACGGCGTTCGAGGAGCTGCCGTCGCTGTCGGCTCTGGAGAAGTTCTTCTTCCTGGACGCGTTCGATCGGGACGGTCCGTTACAAGGGGCTGTTCCTGGAGGATCCGCTGGCGGTGCCGTGGCCGGTGGTGGACTATCTGGCCGAGCAGCTGGGAATCCCCGCCACCAGATCAGGGGTGATCATCCAGGCCAAACTACCGCTTCACGAGGCCGAATCCAAGAATCGGGCTACTGCTGGCCATCCTCATCCGCGCGGGAATCGCGTACGCTGCGACGCTGCACTGGCGCGAACGCCACTACTCCGCCGGTTGAGGGCCAACTGCGGCCGGAGCGCCTTGTCAATAGCATGTAATCCACAGCTTGCATGCCCGTGGTCGACAGTATTGACCGTCGAACGAAAACACAGGGGAAGTGCCTTGTTTATCTCGCGCACGCCGGTACATTCATGACCATGAGTAGAGGAATCTTGGCCGCTGCCACAGCGGCTGCGTCTTTCGCGCTAATTTCGCTCACGCCCGGTGTCGCGAAGGCCGATCCCCCGCCCAGACTCTGCCACTCCACCGTGCATAAAACTACCGACTCGGTAATGGCAATCTGCTACAAAGGATCGGGGAAAGTGCGCGCCATCGCAATATGCACCAATGGCTCCACCAAGAAGGCCGTTCTCGGCCCTTGGAAGCCCATCGGCAAGTATTCGACCGCTTACTGCCCGGACAAATACCCCAAGGTCGTGGGCGGTAGATACAGCATCAGGACGTACTGAACCTCGCCGCCTGCCGCGTTCCGCGCCCACCGTGACCCGCACGACCTCCGAACCCGACGCGTTGTACGGCTGGACAGCCCTCGTCACCGCCCTCGCACAGCGCCTCGATACCGGGGTTGAGGAACCCGCGGACAGCCGTGGGCGGTTACCGCGAGTAACTTAGCTGGACGCTCCGGCAGGTCGTCCTGCGGTTGATCATTTCCGTTCAAGATCTGGCTTCAATCGCCGGGCTTAGTGGCCGTGACCGCGTCCCACATCGCGTCGGCGTACACCCACAGCACCTCCCGGGCGCGCACCTGGGCCCGGTCGAGCGGGTCCAGCTGCGCCAGCAACGCCGCGTCCAGCTCGGCGAGGTCGTCGGCCAGGTCGATCAGGTTCTGCTGGTGGCGGATGTTCCATGCATCGCTGTCGACTGTCACGACCGCCACGGTACGCCGCCGCCCAGGACGTAGCCAGGGCCGTCGTCGAGCACAGGACCACAGGCACCTGCTCCGCGCTCAGCCCGGCGGCTGCTGGCCGAAGGCTCTCCTCGGCCAGCGATGCGCCGGAGAGGCCACACCGCCGCTCGTCGGCCACCTTGAGATGTGGATCACACTTCTTCGGCCCCGCGTCACACTCAATCCCTTGCATCCGTCGTAAGAGGCGACTGGCAGAAAAGTTAGGCATGACAAAGGAGAAGCACGTGCGATTCAAGCGCTACACGACGGCGGCATTCGCTGGCATTGCCGCCGCCATGCTCATTGCTCCAACGGCTGCCTCGGCCGAGGCGAGCACGTCCGGAACGGCGGTAGCGAAAGCGGCCCCGGCGAGCACACTGGCCATCATCTGCCCAGCAAAGGTCCTCAGAACTACCTCGCGCTGGTTCCTAACCTCCGACGGCTTCGTCCGCTCCGGGTTTTTCCGGAAGGGCAGCCGGCTCAGCATTTACCAGGGAGAGATTCGCAAGCTTCCCAGCGGGGAGGTAGGCGTGAAGACGACCACGGTGGTGGGTCCCGTTCGCGCCTGGGTGAACCAGGGCGACATCGCCAGGACCGGCGAGGCTTGTCGTTCTTAGCCGCTTCTCACCCACCGCCCGCCGGATTCGGTGGTCAGCGGTGGGACGGCCGGGTCGTCGTTCTCCAGCGCCCGGTACAGCGTGGAGCAGCCGACGCCGAGCTCCCGGGCGATCTGGGCCGGCAACCGCTCGCCCAAGGCCTTCTCCTGTGCGCGCCGCTGCCGTTCGGCTTCCTGCTCGGCGAGGTGGCGCTGCCACACCGCGGCGGCCTCGACCGGCAGGAGCACGGCCTCGTTGCGGCCCGGGCCGCGCCGGGTGAGCGTCACCGGCTCGCCGCCGCCGGCCGCTTCGATGAGCTCGGCCAGGCGGGCGCGGGCGTCCCGAATCCCGATCTTCTTCATGATCCGCATTGTGTACACAACCGAACGTCGTTCTAGATCGTTTCACGCTAAGGCGGGCGGTCACCGGCGTCTGGCGTGTTTGGTCATGAGGTCGGCCAGCCGGTCCTGCAGGGTGCGTTCTGGCTGGTCCGCAGCGTCGGCGGTGCGCGCGGTGCCGGCGGCGCGGGCCTGCTGCGCGACCGGGCGCGTCGGGCCGGGCGTGCCTGGTAGCCGGCTGCGGGAACTATTGTCGTGCTTGGCCACGAGGGTGGCCAGCCGGTTCCGCAGGGGGCGCGCACCACCGTGGCGGGCCGGGCGTCGACCGGCGCCTTGTGAATAGGGTGAGGGCCTTTCGGTTGTGTGGATTGCGCCATCTGCCCGCCAACCAGGAACGGGTTGCGCCGCGATCTGCACGCGGAACCGGCCAAGCTCGACACCAGCGGCCGGCGGCCGCTGCGGCCTGCGCAGTTGCGCGGTTTGGGGCCGACGCCCTGAGCGGCCCTGCGCCGCGCTGCGAGACAGGCGCGGGCGAGGGGTGACGGCCCGCGCTGTGCGTGGGCCATCGTCGTGCGTTATGGCCCGACCTGAGTGAGGGCGGCGACGCTCGTCGTCCACCCCTCCTGCGGCCCCGCCGAGGAGCTGGAGCATCCGCAGGCGGCCGCCATGGTCTCGGCGCCGAACGCCACGGTGCGGCCCGCCGGCGGTCCGTGGCCCCTCGAACGCGGTCCGCGGCTCTCCGTCCTCGGCGAGGAGGGGGCATCCTTCGAGGCTCGAGCCGGCCTCCTCACCCCCGCTGGTGGTGCGTGAGCAGTTGAGTGAGCAGGCGGGTCAAGGTCCGCCGGTCCTCGGCCGGAAGCGGTCCAAGCAGGTCGTCCTGCACCTTGTCAAGCGCTCGGTCCATGCGTCGCAGTTGCCGATCACCCGCCGTGGTGAGGGTCACCATGTTGCGCCTTCGGTCATCCGGGTCCGGCGTCCGCTCGACGAGACCCTGCTCAGCCAGTTCGTTGATCGCCGCCACGACGTCGCTGCGGTCCATGTTGCACCGGCGGCCAAGCACGGCCTGACTGGCCACCCCGAACTCGTCCAGCGCGGCCAGGATTCGGTAGTGGTAGCCACGCGCCCCCACCTCGCCGAAGCCGTCGGACGCCAACCGGTGGGCGTGCACTGCCAGCTGGGTGAGCAGCCAACTTGGCTTCGCGGTCAATCGTGCGGGTGTCTCTTCCACGGCAACCACCCTACATCGTTGGCGCAGCCAATCAATCTATGTATAGTGGGTGGCGCCAATGTTGGAGTCGCCAACGAAAGGGACGTCATGTTTACGGATACTTTGCTCGCCGACCGTATCGAGATCGCCGACCTGTTCACCCGCTTCGCGCGCCTGCTCGACGAGAAGCGGTGGGAGGACGCAGACACCGTCTTCGCCGACGATGTGGCGGTGCACTCGCCGCGCGGGGGCGAACTGCACGGCATCGACAAGGTCGTCGGCTTCATGCGACAGGGTGAGGTCGAGGGGCAGCACACCCAGCACACGACTACCGACCTGCTGGTGAACGTCGAGGGCGACCAGGCGGCCGCCTCGGCGAACTCGCTCGTGTACTACTACCGCGATGGCCAAGCCCCCCACTTCACCGGCGGCCTGCGCATGACCTCAACCACCGTACGGACGCCGGCGGGCTGGCGATTCCGCGAGGTGCGGATCACGCCCGCCTGGACGCGCGAGAACTGATCTCTTTCCGGGAAGCTGTGGACACCCACGGGGGTGTGCCACGCACCACCGGCAAGCACGTCGTCTGTCCGAATGAATCCCCCTGGAGTCAAGACCATGATCAAGCCTTTCCGCATCGACATCCCCCAGGCCGACCTCGACGACCTGACCGACCGGCTCTCCCGTACCCGTTGGCCCAACGAGGTCGCCGACGCCGGGTGGGACTACGGCTTCCCGCTGGCGCGGCTCAAGGAACTGGCCGAATACTGGCGCACCGGCTACGACTGGCGCGAGCACGAGGCCAAGCTCAACGAGCTTCCGCACTTCACCACCGAGATCGAAGGCCAGAACATCCACTTCGTCCACGTCCGGTCTTCGAAGCCGGACGCGCTCGCGCTGGTCCTCACCCACGGCTGGCCCGGTTCGTTCCTGGAGTTCCTCGACGTGATCGAGCCGCTGTCGCGCGACTTCCACCTGGTGATTCCGTCCATCCCGGGTTACGGCTTCTCCGGGCCGACCCACGAGCGCGGCTGGGATGTCGTCCGGGTCGCGCGGGCCTGGGCTGAGCTGATGCGCCGTCTCGGGTACGAGCGCTATGGCGCGCAGGGCGGCGACTTCGGCTCGGGCATCTCAATGGCGCTCGGTGCGGTGGCACCCGAGCAGGTCGTCGGGGTGCACGTCAACTACCTGCCGACCCGGCCGGTCCCGGACGCCGACATTGAACTGTCCGAAACGGATGAAGCTCGGCTGGACAAGATCCGGCAGCTTATGGCGAATCGTCCGCCGTACCAGGCTCTACAGGCCCTCACCCCCCAGACCATCGGCTACGCGCTGACCGACTCGCCGGTCGGCCAGCTGGTCTGGATCGCCGAGCGCTTCGCACAGTGGACGGACCCTCGCTCGCAGATCAGTGACGATCGGATGCTCACCAACATCTCGCTGTACTGGCTGACCGCCACCGCGGCTTCCTCCGCACGGCTGCACCACGATGCTCCGCGGCGGATCGAGCCGTGCCCGGTACCGGTTGGCGTGGCGGTGTTCGCGCACGACATCACGCAGTCGGTGCGACCGCTGGCCGAGCGGCTGTACGACATCAGGCACTGGTCGGAGTTCGAGCGCGGCGGCCACTTCGCCGCGATGGAGGTGCCGGAACTGCTCGCCGAGGACATCCGGGACTTCTTCCTCACCCACATCAAGTACGACTAGCGGGTCGCCACCCGCCAGGAGGCCTTCGACAGGGCTCCGACGCCGAGCCCACCGCGCCCGCCGCGGTCGGCGACACCGTGCGCATCGCCGACGCGGCGCGGCCGTGCACCTGTGGGTGGCGGCCGGCGCGCGGTCGGGGATGGACCTGACCGCAGGACGCCCGCCAGCATGGTGACGAGAGTTCGTGCTGCGGAAGGCGCCGTCATCGATCGTGTTGCGTGCGTCGTCACCCCGTGCCGATCGTGGGATCGCCGCCGGTCCCCCCGTGGCCGTTCACCGTCTCGACGGCCTCGAGGTCCTGGGCATAGTGCTCGATCGCTCGCCGGTACCGGCGTACCTGGGGGTCCTGACTGGTGGTTGCGAGCAGCACCAGCAGGATACGCATGGCCTCGTGATGGTGGCGGGTGTTGTACAGGGCCATGGCGAGGAAGGCCCGTAGGGCGGCGTCGCCGGGGAACTCCTCGGCGCCTTGGCGGAGGGTCTTCTCCGCCTCCGTGTGGCGGCCGAGAATCCGGTAGGTGCTGCCAAGGCCGAGGAGGGCGCCGCGGCGGTCCTCGTCGGTGAGGTGCGATCCGGCGAGGCTGCGCTCGTAGAAGGGGACGGCGTCGGCTTCCAGGCCCAGGACGTCGTGGACCCAGGCCGTCTGGTAGGCGATCTCGGCGTCGTCGGGGTGTTCGGCGGCCAGGTCCAGCAGCCGCGAGCGGGCCTGGTCGGCATGGCCCTGTTCGCGGAGGCGTACGGCTTGCGCCAGCTTTGCGTCCCGCGGGTTCCCGACGTGAGGCCGCGCCCGAGGCAGGAGGAACACCAAGATCACCGCGATGACGGCCGCGGTGAAGGTGGCCAGCGACGCCATCGCCAGGGCATGGCCCGCGGATGCGGTCCTGTCGGTGGCGGCAGGGTCGAAGCTGGTGAAGAACACCGCCCCGATGACCGCGACGCCCAGCGCGCCGCCGATCTGCTGGGCGGTGGACAGCGCGCCCGAGGCGACGCCCGCGTCCTCCAGGTCGATCCGGCTCAGCACGGCGTTGAGTGCGGGTGTGATCAGCAGCCCGCCGCCGGCGCTCTGCAGGACGAGCGTCGGGATGACCGCGGCCGGGGTGTACGGGATGCCGCTGATGAGGAGCAGCGCGGTGGCGGCGTAGCCGAGCGCGAGCACGATCGCTCCGACCTCCAGGACGCGGCGGCCGTGGCGCGGGACCAGCTTGCCGGCGATGAGGCTGAAGACGAAGAAGGTGACCGCCGCAGGCGTGTAGACCAGGCCGGCCGCAATGGCCGACTGCCCCAGCCCGTCCTGCAACGAGACCGACAGCACGAGGTAGTAGGAGGTCAGCATGGTGTAGATGACGAAGATCAGGGCCACACCGACCGAGAAGGGCCGCGACCGGAACAGCGAGATCCGCACCAGCGGGGTGCCACCTCGCGCCGCGATCCGGCGTTCGAGCAGGACGAACAGGGCCAGGCAGGCAAGGCTCGCGGCCAGGCTGGCCCAAGCCCATCCGGGCCAGTTCGTCTGGGGGCCCTGGATGAGGGGGAACGTCACCAGGACCAGTGCGGCGCTGAGCACGGCCATGCCGGCCAGGTCGAGCCGGCGGGCGTGCGGCGCCGTGGACTCGGGCAACCGGTGGGCGGCGAGCAGCACCACGGCGAGCCCGATCGGCACGTTGATCCAGAACACCGACCGCCAGCCGGAGCCGAGCACGTCCGCGCCGATCAGCAGGCCGCCGGCCAGCTGTCCCACGATGGAGGCGGCCCCGAGCACCACCCCGAGCACGCCGAAGGCGCGATGCCTGTCCCGTTCGGAGACCACCACGGTGAGGAACACGTACGCCTGAGGCACCATCAGCGCCGCCCCCAGCCCCTGGGCGAAGCGGGCTCCGATGAGCAGGGCGGCGGTCGGTGCCAGCGCGCACACGACCGAGGCGCCGGTGAAGGCCGCCGTGCCGGCGATGAAGACGCGGCGGCGGCCGTACAGGTCGCCGAGGCGTCCCCCGGTGATGAGCAGGACCGCGTAGGTGAGCTGATAGCCGGCCAGGATCCACTGGAGCTCGCCCTCGCTCGCCCCGAGCTCCGCCTGGATCGACGGCCCGGCGACGATGACGATGAACGAGTCGAGGGTCGCCATGAACGCCCCGGCCAGCACGATCGAGACCGCACCCCACGACGTCTTCCGCACGCTCATGCCACCGTCTCCTCGCCCGCGGTCCCGGTCGTGATCCCGGTGGTGAGCAGGCGTGCCAGGCCTTTGATGATCTCGGTGGCCAGCACGGCCTGCCCGGCGGCGGCGAAGTGGATGCGGTCGGCGCTCAGCAGGTCCGGGCGGTCGTTGACCGGGTGGTCCCACATGTCGACCAGGACCGCGCCATGATCGGCGGCCAGGCCGCGGGTGATGTCGTTGACGCGGCGCACCCGCTCGCCCCAGTCCGCGAACCCCGGCACCACGAACGCGCGGCCGAGGGTGAAGGTCGTCAGCTGCGCCCCGGACGCGGCGGCGAGCTCGAACACCCGCGCCAGCGTGGTGGTGATGGCGGCGTAGTCCGGGACGGGCCGGAACAGGTCGTTGGCCCCGCAGGAGACATGGACCAGGTCGGGGGCGAATTCGGCGAGCCGGTCCAGCTGCGTGCCCAGCGTCCGGGCGGTGGTCGCGCCGACCTCGGCGGCCTTGAGGTAGGCCAGTTCGGGGTGGACGCGGCGCAGCACGTCGGCGACGCGGTCGGGCCAGCCGAGGCCGGCGTATCCGGGGCTGGGGTCGCCGGTCCCCGCCGCCAGGCTGTCGCCGACGGTGGCGAAGCGGCGCCAGGGCGCCCGGGCGAGAAGGTCTGCGGCACGTTCCGGCGGCAGGCAGAAGGGATCGGACTCTTCCGTCCGATGCGTTGTCGTGGTCACGAAATTAAGCGTACGATCGTTCGTACGTATTCACAACCGGGAAGGATCAGCATGACCACAGATCAACGCGTGGCGCGCGGAGCGCGCTCCAGGGTGGCCATCACCCGCCACGCCGTGGACGTGGCCTCCGTCGAGGGCTTGAGCGAGCTGAGCATCGGCCGCCTGGCCACCGACCTGGCGATGAGCAAGAGCGGGGTGGCGACGCTGTTCCGGAGCAAGGAGCAGTTGCAGCTCGCCACCATCGAGACCGCCCGCCAGGCGTTCCTGGACGCGGTCGTCCGGCCCGCCCTCGACGCGCCGCAAGGATCGGCCCGGGTGCGAGCACTCATCGAACGCTGGATCGCCTACGCCGAACAGCCGCTGTTTCCTGGAGGCTGCTTCTGGGCCGCGAACCTGCCCGTCTTCGACAGCCGCCCCGGCCCGGTCCGCGACGCGCTGCAGCGCCAGCGCCAGGCCTGGCTGGATCTGCTCGCCGAGCAGATCCAGCACGCCGCCCACGCCGGGGAGGCAATCGGCCGCGACGCCGATCTCACCGCGTTCCACCTCGATGCGGTGCTCACCGCGGCCAACACCGCCATGCGCCTGGGCGAACCGGACGCAGCGGACAAGGTGCGACGCCTGATCGACGAGCTCCTGTGAACGTCCGGCCGCTGCTGCGCCACGGGCCAAGACGAACGCGTCGATCGAACTGCGGCACGCGTCACGACGACGGCCTGCTCCGCACCCGAGCCAAGATCTCCGGTGACTTGACGAGCACGCTTTGGCATACCAGACATTTGCGTGTTTGATCTGTGGATGGCAAATTCCAAGATCCTCAACACCTTTGATCACAGCGCCGGAGAGATGGCGGAGAACCTCGTGATCCTCGCCGACGGGACGATCTGCGCGACGCTGCTGCTGGCGGGTGCCGTCTGGTTGTCCAGTGGTGAGCAGGAACAGGTGGTCCCGGAGCACACGGGCGCGATCGTGGTCGGGCTTGCCTCGGACGCCGACGACCGGCTCTATGCCGCTGTGCGCAGCGCGAGTGACACCGTGGCGGGAATCTGGCGGCGCGAGGCTCCCCACCGCTGGATTCGATTCGCCGCCGCGGAATCTCGGGCGGGGCTCAACGGCATTACCTTCGCCGAGGACGGCACTCTGTTCGCGGCAGACTCCGTCCATGGCGAAATCCTCTGCTGTCCCCCCGGCGATGACACGCTGCGGCTCTGGCTCGCCGACGAGCGCCTGGCGCCGACGTCGCCGGACGACCCGGTGTCGGCCACGGGCGTGAACGGGCTCAAGGTCTGGGACGGCGACCTGTGGGCGACCAACACGGCCCAGGGGACCGTCCTGCGCATCGGCATCGACGACGGGCGTCCGGGCGCGCTGACGCGGGTGCACACCGGCATACCCGCCGACGACTTCGCCTTCGACTCCGCCGGCACGCTGTACCTCGCCGTCCACCCACGCGACACCGTCCTGCGCATCACCCCGGACGGCGCCATGACGGTCCTCGCCACCGAGGCTGACGGACTGGACGGCCCGACCGCGATCGCCGTCATCGACGACGGGCTTGCCGTGACAAGCCTGGGAATGCTCGGCTCGAGGCATGAGCCCAACATCGTCCGCCTCACCCTGGACGTGGCCGGTCCCGCACTGCCCCGCCCGCGAATGCCCCGCTGACGACCAGGCGAGGTGCCGGGCCGGCGCGGCTGGACCCCGGGCGTGGCTGGCGTGGGCCGGCCCGGGGCGGGGGCTGGGTCCGGCCGGGGGGCGCCAATCCCGTCGGCCAGGCCGTGGCCCGCGGCCCTTTCCTTTCAGGGCCGCTGTCCGAGTGGCAGGATTCGAACCTGCGGTGCTCCTGCTCCCAAGGCAGGCGGGCTGACCAAGCTGCCCACACTCGGTGGTCAACGAATAAGCCGCCCCGGTAAATCCGAGACGGCTCTCCGAAACAATTCGAGGGTTTATCCGGAAAGCCTTCGCGGCGGCTCGGGAAGGGCCAGGAGGGTGCTCACTTCGCCGCCTTTCTCAGTTGCTGGACAATGTCCACGGTAAAGGCCTGATCGGCCCCGCGCCACATATTTAATTTTGCCCGCGGGATTCCGGGGTCGCCACGCGGAAGCGGGGCAGGGAGTCCGGATAGTTGTCCCTGACGTAGTTGACCAGGAACTCGCGTACGTCGCACTTGAGGTCCCACGAGGACGGCGAGTCCGCGGCGCTCATCAGGGCGCGCAGCTCCACCAGGCCGTTCGGCAGCACGTCGGTGACCTGGAGCGTCCAGTCCTTCTGGTCCCACAGCGGGTTGCCCTGCAGGAACTCGTACAGCGCCTCCCGCAGTTTCGGCACCGGCACCGACCAGTCCACGCGCAGGAAGACGACGGCGAGGACGCGGCTGCCGTGCCGGGTCCAGTTCTCGAACGGGTTCTGGGTGAAGTAGGACACCGGCAGGACCAGGCGGCGCTCGTCCCACAGGCGCAGGACGACGTAGGTGAGCGTCAGCTCCTCGATCCTGCCCCATTCGTCCTCCACCACGACCACGTCGTCGAGCCGGAGCGCGTCGCTGAAGACGAGCTGGAGGCCGGCCAGGGCGTTGCCGATGGTGGGCTGGGCGGCGATGCCGACGATGGCGCCCGCGATGCCCGCCGAGGCCAGGATGCCCGCGCCGAGCGCGCGGACCTGGGGGAAGGAGAAGAGCATGGCGCCGATCGCGATCACGATGATGACCGCGGCGGCGATGCGGCGGACCAGCGCGATCTGCGTCCTGATCCGCCGCGCCCGGCGGTTGCGCTCCCCTTCGACCAGCACCAGCCGGTCGAGTACGACGTCCGTCAGCGCGTACGACGCCTGCACGATCAGCCAGGTGACCGCGGCGATCGTGGCCAGGCCGAGCACCCGCTGCACGGTGGCCGCGACGCTCCGCTCGGTCAGACCGGAGCCGAACATCCCCGGCCCGAAGACGGCGTTGCAGGCCACCACGGCCGCCACCGAGAACGCGGGCCACGTGCAGTGCTCCACCAGGTGCCGGGCGAGCGCCCACTTGCGCCCGACCTTGTTCAGCACCCTTCGCACCAGCTCAACCAGGAGGATCGACCCGATCACCGAGATTACGAGAATCGGCCAGTCCGCCGGAGACTGCACGCCCTTGCCCCCAATGTCTAGAACGTCTCGTCAAAGGTCACATTGCCCTCAACTGCCACTTGATAAGCAGAGACCCGCCGTTCGAAGAAGTTGGCCAGCTCCTGGACGTCCTGCAACTCCATGAACGCGAACGGGTTCGCCGAGCCGTACCTCCTGGGCAGGCCCAGCCTGGCCAGCCGCTGGTCGGCGACGTACTCGAGATACTGGCGCATCTGCTCGACCCCCATGCCGGGCATGCCGTCCCCGCACAGGTCCTCGGCGAAGGCCAGCTCGGCGGCCACGGCCTCCTCCAGCATGAGAGTAACCTGCTTGCCCAGGTCATCGTCAAAGAGATCCGGTTCCTCCGCCCGCACCGTGTCCACCACGCTGAAGGCGAACTCCATGTGCATGGACTCGTCGCGGAACACCCAGTTCGTCCCGGTGGCCAGGCCGCCGAGCAGGCCCCGGGAGCGGAACCAGTACACGTACGCGAAGGCGCCGTAGAAGAACAGGCCCTCGATGCAGGCGGCGAAACAGATCAGGTTCAGGAGGAAGCGCCGGCGGTCGTCCCGGGTCTCCAGGCGCTGCAACGCGTTGATCGAATCGATCCACTTGAAGCAGAATTCCGCTTTGTCGCGGATCGAGGGAATGTGGTCGATCGCCGCGAAGGCCATCACCCTCTCGTCGGGGTCGGGAAGGTACGTGTCCAGCAACGTCAGGTAGAACTGGACGTGCACGGCCTCCTCGAACAGCTGCCTGCTGAGATACAGGCGCGCCTCAGGGGCGTTGACGTGCTGGTAGAGGTTGAGCACGAGGTTGTTGGCCACGATGGAGTCGCCGGTGGCGAAGAACGCGACCAGCCGGTTGATCAGGTGCCGCTCCTGGGGCGTCATCTTGGCCAGGTCGGCGAGGTCGGAGTGGAGGTCCACCTCCTCGACGGTCCACGTGTTGCGGATGGCCGCGCGATACCGTTCGTAGAAGTCGGGGTAGCGCATGGGCCGGAGGGTGAGGTCCATTCCCGGGTCGAGCAGCATGGAAGTCTCCTTCTACTGGCAGGCTTCGCAGGTCTCCGGGTTCTCCAGGGAGCAAACCGAAGCCGCGACGGTGGTCTGGGCGATGCGGGTGGCGGGGCGGGAGCGCAGGTAGTAGGTGGTCTTCAGGCCCCGCTTCCAGGCGTAGGCGTACATCGACGAGAGCTTGCCGATGGTCGGGCTGGCCATGAAGAGGTTCAGGGACTGCGACTGGTCGATGTACGGCTGGCGGGCGGCGGCCAGGTCGATCAGCGCCTTCTGCGGCAGCTCCCAGGCCGTGCGGTAGAGCACCTTGAGGTCGTCCGGGATGCCGGGGATCTCCTGGACCGAGCCGTCGGCCCGCTTGATGGCGTCGCGCATCTCCTGCGTCCACCGCCCGCGCGCCTGCAGATCGGCCACCAGATACCGGTTGACCTGCAGGAACTCCCCGGACAGGGTCTCCCGCTTGAACACGTTGGACACCTGCGGCTCGATGCACTCGTAGCAGCCGGCGATGGAGGCGATCGTGGCGGTCGGCGCGATGGCGATCATGAGCGAGTTGCGCAGGCCGGTCACCCCGATCTTCTCCCGCAGCGCCTGCCAGCGCGGCGCGGCCCCGGCGCCGTAGTGGTCCGGGTGCAGCACTCCCCCGGCCGCCCGCGTGTCGGCGTACGACGGGTGCCGGCCGCGCTCGGCCGCGAGGTCGGCCGAGGTGTCGTACGCGGCCAGCGCGATCTCCTCGGCGATCTGCGTGGACAGCTCCAGCGCCCGCGGCGAGTCGAACGGCAGTCGCAGCGCGAAGAACACGTCGGCCAGGCCCATCACGCCGAGCCCGATCGGCCGCCACCGCTTGTTCGCCGACTCGGCTTCGGGAGTGGGATAGAAGCCCAGGTCGATGGTCCTGTCCAGGAAGCGCACGGCCGTGCGCACGGTGCCGCGCAGCCGCTCCCAGTCCAGGTCCCGGTCACTGTCACCGCCGGCGAGATGGGCGGCGAGGTTGACCGAGCCGAGGTTGCAGACCGCGGTCTCGGCGTCGCTGGTGACCTCCAGGATCTCGGTGCAGAGATTCGACAGGTGGATGACGTTCTCGGGGCGGGCGGTCTGGTTGGAGGTGCGGTTGGCGGCGTCCTTGAACGTCATCCAGCCGTTGCCGGTCTGGGCGAGCGTGCGCATCATCCGGCCGTAGAGGGTCCTGGCCGGGAGCTGCCGGACGTACCGCCCGGCGGCCTCGTACGCGCGGTACGCCGCCGTGAACGCCTCCCCGTACAGGTCGGTGAGGTCGGGCACCTCCTTCGGGTCGAACAGCGACCAGACCTCGTCCGCCTCCACCCTGCGCATGAACTCGTCGGGCACCCAGTTGGCCAGGTTGAGGTTGTGGGTGCGGCGGGCGTCCTCGCCGGTGTTGTCGCGCAGCTCCAGGAACTCCTCGATGTCGGCGTGCCAGGTCTCCAGGTAGACGCAGGCCGCGCCCTTGCGCCGCCCGCCCTGGTTGACCGCCGCGACGGAGGAGTCCAGCGTGCGCAGCCAGGGGACGATGCCGTTGGAGTGGCCGTTCGTGCCCCGGATCAGGGAGCCGCGCGAGCGCACCCGGGTCCAGGCGATGCCGATGCCTCCCGCGTACTTCGACAGCCGCGCCACCTGCCCGTACCTGTCGTAGATCGCCTCCAGCTCGTCGCGCGGCGAGTCGAGCAGGAAGCACGACGAGAGCTGCGGCCGGCGCGCGCCCGAGTTGAACAGCGTGGGTGAGCTGGGCAGGTACGACAGCGTGGACATGAGCGCGTAGAGCTCGGCGGCCTCCGCGACCGACTCCGACAACCCGCAGGCCACGCGGAGGAAGAAGTGCTGCGGCCGCTCCAGCACCGCCCGCGTCTCGGGGTGGCGCAGCAGGTAGCGGTCATAGACGGTGCGCAACCCGAAATACTCGAACCGGTCGTCCGCCTCCGCCGAGATCAGCGCGTCCAGCTCGGCCGCGTGCGCGGCGACGAACTCCGCCAGCCCGTCCTGGATCAGCCCGGCCGCGTGGGTGGCGGCGATGGACTCGGAGAACGACCGCACCCCGTGCGCGGCCGCCTCGTCGGCGATCTCCTCGGCCAGCAGCCGGGCGGCGACCCGGGAGTTGGCGGGATCGGCGATGACCCGGGCGGCGGCCTCCTCGATGGCCAGACGACGGTCGATCCCGATGATCTGCGTCACGTGCTCTCTCCTCGCGAGCTCGTCCCCCGTGAGGGCGCGCGAGAGCACGACGGCAGGCAGCACCCGCCGGTTCGCTCCCCGGCCCTCCCTCGAGGCCATGGTCACTTCACGCCGGGCGGGCAGCCCGGCATGTCGCAGGCAGGTCTTCGGGCTCGCGGGCGCGCAAGTGCTCCTACTGGCCGTCGCTTCCCAGATCGCTCCAGTGCGAATGACGGCGGTCGTTCCCGCTCACCGCTGCGGGGCAGCCCCGGAATCGCACCGGGTTCCCTTTTACTCCGCCTCAGGAGAGGCGAACCAGCGACGAGGAGGATCCTACATCTAGTAGCCGTTCCCGCAACCGACCCAGCATGTTGTGGCTCAGGGCTTGTCGAGCAGTCCGAGATCCCGCAGGACGGCGCGGGTGCGCTCGACCTCGGAGCTCAGCCACAGCTCGAAGTCGTCGCCGCTCAGCGGGATCGAGACCCACCCCTCGGAGCGGCAGGCCGCGTCCCAGGCCGGCGAGCCGGTCACGTCGTCGCACATGCGGATGGCCGCCTCGCGCGCTCCGTCCGGCATGGCCAGGGGGCCGAAGGCCGCCACCCAGTCCGCGAAGTCCACCCGTACGCCGGACTCCAGCAGCGTCGGCACGTCCAGCTCCGCCACCCGCCTGGCCGAGGACACCGCGAGCACCCGGACCCGGCCCGCGCCGATGCCGGCGCGCCAGTCGGCGAGCAGGCCCGCGGCGGCCTTGGCCTTGCCGGACAGCAGCGCGGTGGCGGCCTCCTGGCTGCTGGGATAGCCGGTGTAGTCGACCTGCCTGGTGTCCGCGCCGAGCCCCTTGGCGATCAGCCCGAACAGCAGGTGGTCGGGCTCGCCCTCCGGCCCGCCCGCCAGCGGCATCTGGCCCGGCCGGGCGAGCAACTGGGCGCCGAAGTCCTCGAAGTCCCTGAATCGGGAGTCACCGGGTACGACCACGACCTCGACATCGCCGCTGAGCCGCGACAGCGGCGTCGTGGTGTCGAGGAGGGTCTGGGCGCTGTTCACCTCTGCGGCGGCCAGCGCGGGCAGGCCGGTCAGCGTGACCTTCGTGCCGGCGCCGATCTGGTATCCGGTCGCGCGGGCCACGTCGGCGAACACGTGCCCGACGCGTGTCCAGCGGCGCCCCTCCGGGTTGATCGAGAACCGGGCGCGCAGGCCCGGCACGCCTCCGGTGGCGCGTTCCGTGCCGCAGCCGGCCGCGCACGCGGCCACACCCAGCCCCCATGCGAAGAACCGTCGACGGCGCATGTGCCTCTCTCCCCCGAACTACCGCTTACTGGGGGTTATTGGCAATTTACGCAGAGATACACATATCTCTCACAAAGGCTTCTTCCCGGCCCCGGCCATGAGCGACGACGGCAGCGACCAGTCGCCGACCAGCTTGGGCCGGTCGGGACGCCAGTCGACGGCCTGTACGAGCCCTGGGGGCTCCAGCGGGAAGTCGCCGAAGAACGCGCGGATCTCGGCGGGCGTGCGGTCGGTGCCGGAGCCCGGATTCTCCGTGGCGGCGCCCCGGTATCGCTGACCGTCCTCCAGCCGGCCCATCGACGTGGCGTGGGTGATCACGAGGTAGCTGCCCGGCGCCAGCCTCTCGCACAGACGGGCCACCGCCCGCTGCGGCCGCGCCGAGTCCGGCAGGAAGTGCAGGATCGACACCAGGAGCACCCCGACCGGTTTGCGCAGGTCCAGGAACCTGCCCGCCTGGGCCAGCACCGCGTCGGGATCGAGGAGGTCCGCCTGAACGAAGGCGGCCCTGCCCGGAGTTCCGAGCAGGGCCCTGGCGTGTGCGGCGACGACGGGATCATGATCGACGTAGACGACCCCGGCCTCCGGCGCCACCTCGTGCGCGCTACCCTGGGTCGGCAGCCCGCTGCCCAGATCGAGGAACTGGCTCACCCCGGCGGCGGCGACGTAGCGCACGGCGCGCTGGAGGAAGGCCCGGTTCGCGTGGGCCAGCGGGACCGCCTCCGGGATCAGCTCGGCGAGCTGCTCGATGGCCTGGCGGTCGACCGCGAAGTTGTCCTTCCCGCCGAGCATGTAGTCGTACATGCGTGCGAGATTGGGCGTCTCATGGTCGAACTGCCGCACGTATCGAATTTATGCCGTCCGCAGCAAGATAACGAGGTTTGAGGCCAAATTGGCCTCTTTATTCGACCGTGACACTCTTGGCTAGATTGCGCGGCTTGTCCACATCGCGGCCGAGCGCCACGGCGGCATAGTACGCGAGCAGCTGCAACGGGATCGTGAGCAGGATGGGGTCGAGCTCGATCTCGTTCTTGGGGATCACGATCACGTCGTCGGCCAGCTTGGCGTCGGGCTCGCGGTGGCCGACCATGATGACCTGGCCGCCGCGCGCGCGGATCTCGCCGAGCGTGGTGAGGTTCTTGTCGAGCAGCTCGTCGTCGGGCACGATCGCGACCGTCGGCATGTCGGGGCCGATCAGCGCGAGCGGCCCGTGCTTGAGCTCGCTGGCCGGGTACGCCTCGGCGTGCACGTACGAGATCTCCTTGAGCTTCTGCGCGCCCTCCCTGGCCACCGGGTAGCCGCGCACGCGGCCCACGAACATCATGCTCGGGTGCTTGGCGTACTTCTGCGCCAGCTCGGCGATCTTGTCGCCCTGCGCGAGGATCTCCTCGATCTGCCCGGGCAGCCTGCGCAGGCCCGCCACGATGCGCCGCCCGTCGGCGGGCGACAGGTCGCGCACCCTGCCCAGATGCAGCGCCAGCAGCGCGAACGCCACCGACGTCGAGGTGAACGCCTTCGTCGAGGCCACCGACACCTCGGGCCCCGCGTGCAGGTAGATGCCGCCGTCCACCTCGCGGGCGATGGCGCTGCCGACCGCGTTGACGATGCCGATGACGCGGCCGCCCTTGCGCTTGAGCTCCTGCACGGCGGCGAGCGTGTCGTACGTCTCCCCCGACTGGCTGATCGCGACGTAGAGCGTGTCGGGGTCGACGACCGGGTTGCGGTAGCGGAACTCGCTGGCGGGCTCGGCGTCGGCCGGGATCCTGGCCAGCTCCTCGATGAGCTGCGCCCCGATCTGCCCCGAGTAGTACGCCGACCCGCACCCGATGATCTTCACCCGGCGGAAGGAACGCGTCTCACGGGCGTCCATGTTGAGGCCGCCGAGGTGGGCCACGTGGAAGCGCTCGTCGAGCCGGCCGCTCATCGTGCGCGTCATCGTCTCGGGCTGCTCGGAGATCTCCTTGAGCAGGTAGTGCTCGTAGCCGCCGGTGTCGTAGTGCCCGGCGTCCCAGTCGACGGTCAGCGGCTCCTTGGCCGTCTCGCGGGCGTCGCTGGCGAAAGTGTGGAAGCCGTCGGCCTTGAGCACGGCCAGCTCGCCGTCCTCCAGGTGGACGACCTGGCGGGTGTAGCGGATGAGCGCGGCCACGTCGGAGGCGGCGAACATCTCCTTCTCGCCGATGCCCACCACGATCGGGCTGCCGTTGCGCGCCACGACCACCTCGCCGGGCCGCTCGGCGTCGATGACCGCGATGCCGTACGTGCCGACGACGCTCTTGAGCGTCTTCCTGACCGCCTCCTCCAGGGTGTCGTTCTCGTCGACGGCGCGGGCGATCAGGTGCGCGAGCACCTCGGTGTCGGTCTCGGAGGCGAACGCCACGCCGTCGGCCTCGAGCTTGGCGCGCAGCTCGCCGGCGTTCTCGATGATGCCGTTGTGCACGACGGCGATGCGCTCGTCGGCGGACAGGTGCGGATGCGCGTTCACGTCGCTCGGCACGCCGTGCGTGGCCCACCGGGTGTGCCCGATGCCGAGGGTGCCCTTGAACCTCGCCGGCATCACCTTGGCCAGGTCAGCCACGCGGCCCTTGACCTTGCGCACCTTGAGCCCTCGGTTGGACACCACGACCCCGGCCGAGTCGTAGCCTCGATACTCCAGCCGCTGCATGCCCTCCAGCAGGATGGGGGCCGCGTCCCTCGGGCCGACGTAGGCCACGATTCCGCACATAGAGGTCTCCTCTTTATCCGTAAATGATCCTGCGCAGCTGCCGCAGGGACAGCTCGGGTGCCGCTACCCGGCGACCGCGTAATTCGCGGGCGATCCTCGGAAAGATCTCGTCGTTGGTGTGGCCGCGCGACTTCAGCTCTCCGTGACGGCGGCGGACGTACTCCTCGGCTGACTCGGAGAAGTACGACAGCACGTCGGCGACCACTCGCGCGGCCTCGCCCGGGCCCAAGGGGCTCGTCTCGGTGAGGTGAACGATGAGGTCTTCGTAGGGATGCCGGGCGGTGGACACAGAGGAGGACACTACGCATCTGGAACGAGACACGCCAACATGCTGCCCGATATCGGGCAGAAATTAACTCCAACAGCTCTCTAGAGGAGGTCGTTGCGGCCCCAATCTTTAGCGAACCACCCGCAAGTGACCGGCCGGCCGGCCACCCCAGGAAGCAGCCGATCGGGGCGGTCTCATGTGTATCATCCGACCCGTCTGACACATCCCTTTCGGGGAATGGCTACGGTGAGTAGTTGCATCGTGACGTTCCCAAGGGAGTGGTCATGCACATCTGGCTCGCCGCCACCTTGATCGCCGCCACGCTCACTTGGCCTGCCTCCGTGCCCGCGCGCGACCACCTGGCGCGACCCGACGGCCCCGGCACTGCGACCGCGTCGAAACGGCAGACCGACTCCGCCGCGAGCCCGTCGAAACGGCGGACCGGCTCTACCGCGAGCCCGTCGAAACGGCAGGCTGACTTCGCCGTGGCCGCCCGGCAGCACGGCGTGCCGGAGAGCGTGCTGCTCGGCGTCTCGTACCTGGAGTCCCGCTGGGACGCCAACGGCGGGTCGCCCAGCACGGCGGGCGGCTACGGGCCGATGCACCTGGTGGACACGTTGCCCGCCGTCCACCGTGGGCTGGGTGACGCGCTCGGCGACGCCCGCGGAGACGACGCCCGCCCGATGTCCCGTACGGTCACCGCCGCCCCTCCCCTGTCGGCGCTGCGCATGGCCGACCCGCCCGCCACGCTCCCCCAGGCCGGGCGCCTGATCGGGGCCGACCCCGCCAGCCTGCGGGCGGACCCGGCCGCCAACATCAGGGCCGGCGCCGCCCTCCTCGCCTCCTACCAGGACCGCCCGAGCGCCGACCCCGTCGACTGGTACGAGGCCGTCGCCCGCTATTCGGGCGCCGAGGACGCGGCCACGGCTCATGAGTTCGCCGACGAGGTGTTCTCGGTGATGCGAGAGGGCGCGGAACGCCGTACCGATGACGGTTTCCTGGTGCGGCTCGACCCCGTGCCCGACCTGCCGGCCCCCGAGGAGAAGAAAACCGAGAATGTGGGCAAAGCGGGCAACACCGGGCAGGTGGAGTGCCCCGAGTCCCTCGCCTGCGAATGGATGCCCGCCGCGTACGAACGCTTCGGCAAGAAGAAGAGCGGGAACTACGGCAACCACGACCACCTGAGCCGGACCCGGACCGTCGACTACATCATCATTCACGACACCGAGGGGACCTACCGGGGCATCCCATCCATGGTCGGCGATCCCAAGTACGTGAGCTGGCACTACACGATCCGCTCCGGCGACGGGCATGTCGCCCAGCACGTGCCGACGAACGACATCGCCTGGCACGCGGGCAACTGGGATGTCAACACCCGTTCGATAGGGGTCGAGCATGAGGGCTACCTGGCCAAAGGGGGCACCTGGTACACGGAGGCGATGTATCGCTCGTCGGCCAAGCTGGTCGAATACCTGGCCGGCAGGTACGACATCCCGCTCAACCGCGCCCACATCCTCGGCCACGACAACGTGCCCGGCAGCACCCCGAAGGCCGTCTCCGGCATGCACCAGGACCCGGGGCCGTACTGGGACTGGGCCCACTATTTCGACCTGCTGAACAAGCCGCTCAAGGGCGCCAAAAACGGCGATTCCATCATGATCCGCCCGCCGTACGGCGAGAACCGGCCCCGCTTCACCGGCTGCGGCACCGCCAAACCGGGCAAGGACTGCCCGGCGCACGGCGCCACCACGGTCTGGCTGCACAAGGAGCCGAGCGAGTCGTCTCCCCTGATCAGCGACCCGGGCAAGCATCCGGGCAAGCCCGGCACGTACAGCGTGTACGACCACAGCGCCCGCGCCTCGACCGGCCAGCGCTACGCCGTCGCGGCCCGGCAGGGCGACTGGACGGCCATCTGGTACCTGGGCCAGAAGGCCTGGTTCTACAACCCGCCCTCGAAACCCACCGCAGTCCCCGCCAAGGGCCCTCTGGTCACTCCGCTCAAGCCCGGCACCAAGGTGTACGGACGCGCGTACCCGGAGAAGTCCGCCTACAAGCTGGCGTCCCACCAGCCGCTCACCCCGCTCCAGTACAAGATCGGGCCCGGCCAGACGTACACGGTGGGCGACACGGTGACCGGCTCCTACTACGCCGCCGGCGCCTTCAGCCCGGCCAAACACGTCACCACCACCGGCCAGCTCCGCTACTACCAGATCCAGCTCGGCCATCGGGTGATGTTCGTGATGACCAAGGACATGCGCCTGATCGAGTGAATTTGGCTCCACGCGGCTCTCGCTGCGCACGGGCACTCCGGGAAAGCGATATGGTTTTCCCGTGGCCTGGCGCACGTCGTCCGGGGTTCACGCGGAAGTGGCTCAGTGGTAGAGCATCACCTTGCCAAGGTGAGGGTCGCGGGTTCGAATCCCGTCTTCCGCTCGGAGCAAGACTCCTGGTGGAGTGGCCGAGAGGCGAGGCAGCGGCCTGCAAAGCCGTCTACACGGGTTCAAATCCCGTCTCCACCTCGGCCCGGCCGGCGGACCCCTCGGGATCCGCTAAAGTAAACACAGCACCACGCGGAAGTGGCTCAGTGGTAGAGCATCACCTTGCCAAGGTGAGGGTCGCGGGTTCGAATCCCGTCTTCCGCTCTGAGTTCTAACTCAATATGGACGATTAGCTCAGCGGGAGAGCGCTTCCCTGACACGGAAGAGGTCACTGGTTCAATCCCAGTATCGTCCACCAGGCTCTCTAGCAAATTCAGGTTGCCCCAGATCGCGGCACATGCCGGGATTCTGGGGCTTCTTGTTGTTCCGGGTTGATCACCGGCAGTTGTCAGCACCGGTGCTGACTTTGCGCCGACCGTGATGGCCCGCGATCCGGCGGCCTCTCTTGACGACCCTCCAATTGCCCTTCAGGCTCGCGTGTGTGCAAGTCCGCGCACATTCGGAGCAGTGGAGGCCATCATGGCGCTACGGTTCATCGGCATCGACGGCACCCGCGAGCACGGCGGTTGCCCCTCCGTCTGGGTCGATGACGAAGACGGAAGCTTCGTGATCCAAGGAATCATGGTCACGGATCCATCCGAGGTGGAGCAGGTGGTGGCGCGCAGCCCGCTCGCACCGGGCGAAATGATCGTTAGGCTTCCAGCGCACATGCGTGGCTACCTTCTGGAGGCATGTGGTGAACGCGGCCCCGACGTTGGATGAGTTGCTCCGGCGCTGTACGCGCTCAGCGGTGCACCTGGAGATGCGGGACGGCCACGGCTACTCAAGCCCTGGCTATCGTGCGTGGCGGGAGGGCTCGCCCTTCGATCGCACCGACTTCGACGCTCCCTGGGTCAGCCTGACCAAGGAGACGATCGGCCGAGGCGTCGTGGTACGCCGTGCCCGCATCGTCTCGGAGCCCGTCAGCGACTACATCCGCTACGAACACTCCGCCACACCGTACGCCAATCTCGCAGGTGGCGAGTTGGTTCGCTGGCTCCCCCGGGGCAAGGCATCCGATCTTGCTTTGCCTGGCAATGACTTCTGGCTCTTCGACGGACGACTCGTACGCTTCGGTCTGCACTCCGGAGATGGTGAGGCAACCGGCTACGAGGACTCCGACGATCCTGCCGTGGTCAAGCTGTGCGCTTCGGCCTTCGAGGCCGTCTGGGAACGCGGCATCGACCACGCGGACTACCGGCCTGCCTGATCTCCGCACGTGTCTACATCATCTTCGTCCAGCGCACACGAGGCCCGCCTGGCCATCGGGAAGCGCCTCCGAGAGATCCTCCGGGACTCGGGCACCACGGCCAGGGCGCTGGCTCAGGCAGCCGGTTGGGACGAGTCCAAATGTTCTCGCCTCACCAACGGTCGCACCCTGCCATCCGATGACGACATACGGATCTGGTGCCGCATCTGTGGCGTTGAGGACGAGATCCCCGATCTGATCGCCGCGAGCCGCGACGCCGACAGCATGTACATGGAGTGGCGGCGGTTGCAGCGCAGCGGCATGAAGCGCCTGCAAGAGACTCGGGTCTCCCTATACGAACAAACCCGCCTATTCCGCTTCTACTGCTCGCAGTTCATGCCATGGCCGCTTCAGACGCCGGGCTACATGCGGGCCGTCTTGTCGGCATTCGCTGATTTCCATGAGGCACCACGCGACATCGATGAGGCAATCGCGGCCCGTGCTGCTCGAAGCCGCCTGCTCTATGAGGGGGATCACCGCTTCGCGATCGTCCTGGAAGAGTCCGTTCTTCATGATCGGATCGCTGACGATGACGTCATGGCCGGGCAGCTCGGCCAACTCCTGGAAGGCATGTCGCTCCCCTCGATATCCCTCGGGATCATCCCCTCAGACGCTCGCCGCAAGCTGTGGACCATGGAGACCTTCTCGATCTACGACGACAAACGCGTGTTCGTGGAACTTCTCTCAGCGGGCGTGACGGTCACGCAGCCACGGGAGATCGCCTTGTACATCAAGGGGTTCACGGAACTGGCCTCCAACGCGATATACGGCAACAAGGCACGCGCCCTGATCACGGCCGCGCTCGCATCTCTTGGCTGACCGCGCAAGTTCGTACAAGTTCATTGAGTCTCGAAACGGCCCACTCCTACCGTCGAGGAATGGCCCGCACACACACGACAGCATCGGCCGATCACCTGCTGGGACAGCCGATATCGGAGGAGAAAGCGGCGGCCCAGAACGCGGCCTTGGATCGGGTTCTGGAGCATCTGACGGCCGCAGGGGTTCACGCTGAACTGATCAAGCGGCTTGCGGTCGAGTGCGCGATCAAGCCGGATCCGTCCGCCGCGACGCTTTGGTATCCGCGAGGCATGGACAAGGAGCCTCGGCCGGACAAGATCGAGGTTGTCTCAGAAGACCGTCCCAAGTGAGTGGCGGCGCTGATCCCCGGCACCTGGGACCGCGCGTCATGAGCCTGATCATGAAGGTCAGTGAGACCGGTTTTCGCTACCCGTACGTGATCGGGTGGACCGGAGAGGTCCAGGAGCACCGGTTGCAGTGGAAGCAGCATCGCGACGGCGAGACGCTGGCCTATGTCGATCATCGCCGATCCGACTACGCACTGGGGGCATTGCGCCTGCGACAGGGCCAGAAGATGACGGGGCGGCCGGACTTCAAGACGATGAACACCCGTCGCCAGTGGCGGTCCATGGATAAGCATCTGT
This sequence comes from Nonomuraea sp. B19D2, assembly GCF_040137845.1. Classification (NCBI taxonomy): domain Bacteria; kingdom Bacillati; phylum Actinomycetota; class Actinomycetes; order Streptosporangiales; family Streptosporangiaceae; genus Nonomuraea; species Nonomuraea sp. B19D2. Next base: position 139,147 of record NZ_JBEFAK010000021.1, read on the forward strand.
GCCAGGTGTGCGCCGGGTCGGCAGTGGACCGGGACACGGGCCGGATCTGGTGGCTGCTGTCGTCCGGATACGGAGACGATGGCGACGGCTACACCAACGCGCCCCCGACTTGCCGCGCCTGCATCCCCGAGGCGATCTCGCAGTGCTCACACCTACGCCGCAACGCTGCCGTGTTCACGGTGGCCGCTTCCTACCCGTACGGAGTGCGGGGGGATGTGTTCTTGCCGTACCTGCCGCCTGTTGCGCCGTTCGAGCGCAACGCGCTGGTGCGCTTCACCGATGACGAGATCGCGCATTGCATCGCGCGGGAGTTGGTGGTGCGGCTACATGACGTGCAGCCCGCCGTGACGGACGGTGATGGGCAGTGGCTCCCATGACTGTGCCGTACACGCCCCATCGTTGGACTCCCTACAGACGCGCGACTGGTGACTGCCCAAACAAACCCGTCGCCAGCCGTGTCACCACCTCGGGTCATCCGACCCGAGCGAAGGAGGGCAGATAGATGGATCTGTACGCGAAGGATCTCGGCCTGCTGGATTTCCGCCGCCTGTGCGGCGGCAATCAGCAGGAAGAGGAGATGGAGTCTTGCGTGGAGATCGCACCGATTCCAGGTGTGAGCGACGCATTCGCCCTGCGGGACTCCAAGAACCCAGATGCCGGGACACTCCGGTTCACAGGTGAGGAGCTTCGCGCCGCCGGGATGCACACCATCTAGTACCGCCATCCACGACGGCCCCTGCCCGCCTGAATCAGGCAGGGCCGTCTCTCCTTCGACTGTATGGGGATTGATGCACTGGCACGCCTACACCTGGGTCGGCCACGGCCAGGACCTCAAGCACGAGGCTGAGCGACGCCCCAGTTCACCAACCTTCGCGACCTCGCCCCTACCGCCGATGCGCACAGGCGACTGGCTGGCCAAACCACGGACGAGGATCGCCGAGACGTTCGATGACATGGACAAGGCCGGGGAGTGGATGGCGGGTGAGTACGCGCCGCTTCGTCCCGAGAGCGACACGATCCCCCTGCAACACCGCCTCGCCGTGGCCACCGATCTCCTGCCACGTGGCGTGGATGTCCAGTGGGGCGAATGGCTCCACGGGGGACGCTTCATCACTGTGGGCATGATCTGTTGCCCAAACCGGCACGTGAACCATCCCTGCCCGACGGTTCGCTAGAGGCCGAAGGCCGGACCTGCCGTACGTCACCTGCTTCACGTACATGGGCCTTAGGTTGGAAGAGAATTTGATCTATGCAACTCCCTGATCAACTTCGCTGGCTGATCGAGCAGGACGCCTCCTGGTCAGGAGATCACGAAGGAGCCAGTGGTACGGCCCTGCGGGTCACGTCAGGAGCGAAGGTCTTCTACGTCAAGCACGGTCCCCTCGCCAGAGCCGAGCACCTGCGGCTGCGCTGGCTTCACGGACGCGTTCCTGTTCCCGAGGTGCTCGCGTTCGAAGACCCTGTTCTCGTTCTCGCCGACGTGGGCGCTCCAACCCTGGAAGCCGCCGCGCCCGCCGACATCGGCGCCATTCTGGGCCGGACGCTGCGTATGCTGCACGAGTTGCCGATCGCCGAGTGCCCTTTCGACGGCCGGCTGCCGACGGTTATCGAACGCGCCGGCGCCAACGTACGCGACGGGCTCGTGGACCCGGACGACTTCGATGCCGACCATCTGGGGCTGACCCCTGAGGAGATCCACGGACGACTGCTGGCCATGCGCCCGCGTGCCGAGGACCTTGTCGTCGCGCACGGGGACTACACCCCGTCCAACGTGCTGCTGCCTGCCTCGGGAGAGCCCGTCGTCATCGACGTTCCGGGACTGGGTGTGGCCGACCGGTACCGCGACCTCGCCATCGCCCACAGGGACTTGACCGAGGACCATGGGCCGGCGGCGTGGGAGGAGTTCCTTTCCGCCTATGGCCTCGTCGACCACGTCGAGGAAGAGCGGTTGTACTACTACCGGCTGCTGGACGAGCTTCTCTGACCCAGGACAGCGACCACGCCTCCGATTGGTGAGACGAACGACAAGAGGCGTCGGTCGATGCCCACCGTCTGGCGCAGGCGCCTCCGAGCTCACGGAAGAACGTGGCGCCCCGCCGGACGCTAATGGGAACTACCGGGTCCGCTGATCGGGCGGTCCCAGAGCACAGCGGGTTCGTGCGGCGGCCGAGGGCAGGGACGGACGGCCTGGACGAAGGTAGGCCGGAGCGGCGTTGGCCGTGCCCAGTGAGGCGCGGCCAACGCTCATCGCCTACGCGCCACGGAGCCGATCGGCGAGCTGCGCCAGGTAGAGGGAGCCAGGTGCCAGCCCCGACCGGTTGCTCCCCTCCACATAGCCGGTCTGGTGGTTGGTGTACCAGTTCTGCCCGGTGACGATGCCGGTAGTGCCGATGGCGAAGTTCTGGGCGGTCGGTGGAGTCTGCACGCACAGCTTCTTGCCGTTGTCGACGGTGCAGTTCCACGCCACGCTGTTCACCGAGGACCAGCCATGCCCATCTCCCCTGTCTCCGCGATTGTGCAGGGCCAGGACCCAATCGTTCTCGCTCTGGCTGGACAGTTCCTGGATGTTGTCGTACAGGAGCCCCTGACTCCACCGGTGATGGCCGCCGGTCTCGTTGTAGCCAAGCTTGCTGTACCCGTTCAGCCACACATTGCCCGAGCAGGTGCTGGTCCCCGTGCCGATGAAGGCGTGCCGCGCGTGGAACGCTATCAGGTCGTTGAAGAGGACCTGCTGGGCCATGCCACCGGCGCAGAAGCTGTACCGCCTCCCTCCGATGATCTCGGAGCGAGGTTGGACGGCCCGAACCCGCTGCACGGTAACCCGCGTGCTGCGCTGCACCCAGACGCCGGAGACCGAGAAGTGCAGGAGCGCGGCGTTCATGACCCACGCGTCCTCGACCCTGCTGACGAAGATGCAGCTCTGCGGGTGGTCCTCGCTAGTGCTCGACGGATCGCCCATGTCGATGCGGAGGTCCTCCACACCGACATTTCGGACGAGCCCGGCCCGGTCCCAGACGTATACATAGGACTGGGACAGGGACCGTCGTAGATCGTTGAAGACGGGGGCGCAGATGATGATGTCGTTGCCGACGATCTCCCGGATGTACCTGTTGTACATGATGGGCAGCTCGCCGGGGGCCCAGGGAGCTTCGTTCACCACGCCCCCGCCGTTGATCGCCTCGGTCCACTCCTGGGTGTGCGGGTGATAGATGATGATGTTGTCGCCGACCTTGAGGTTGGCCGTCGATGCCAGGGTGATCCGGCGCTGTCCGGACGTGACCAGGCTGGAGGTGATGCCGGTCTTGGTGCCGGGCACCTCCGATTCCCAGCCGCCGGACGCACCACCGACGAAGAGGACCGCGCTCCTGCTCCCGTCGCCCTTACCGGTGATGACCGTGTTGGCCGACGGGTCGGCTTCCTTGCCGACCCCGCGCAACACGACACCGTCGCGCTTCATCCGGAGCGTGCCGTCGACGATGTAGTGACCGGCCTTGAGGAGCAGCGCCCCTCTGAACCCGTTGGCGCCGAGCGGCATCGCGCCCACCTCGTCGAGCGCGGCCTGAATGTGCGCGGTGTTGTCACCATCGACAGGGCCGATCTCCTTGACGACCGGGACGGACGGGATCGGCGTCTGGCCATTGCGGTACCCGGCCCAGCTGAAGTCCGGGATCACCTTCCCTCGTGAATCCGGCTTGTAGACAAGCCGGCCGTCGGCGCCCGGGTAGACGAGCTGGGAATGCCATGTATCCGCATGCGCCGCGTCGGGGGCCAGCACGTCGCGGGTCAGGGACATCGCCGCCCCCGCGACCACGGCGCCGCCACCGATCCTGAGCAGGCTGCGGCGCGATAGAGATCCAGACATGGCGTGTTTCTCCTCCGAAGGGGCCCCGGGCCCAACTCTCCGACCACCGGGGCGGGGTCGGAGCTTGTCCGTTGAGTCAGTGAAAGACATACGGAGGGTAGAAGAGGCCGGTATGTTTCCCGTATATCGCCGGGGTCATCCCGAAGCTGTCCACCTCGCCGATCGCGACGACCGCGTGCGGTGGCACAAAGCGTGGACGCCGTAGCAGACGAGCTGCGTGTTCGCCGAGGACACGTGCTGGGGGTCTACCGTGCCGATCGGTAACCAGTCGAGCAGTGCGGCTGCCATCGCACGTTGTCGAGTGTCCCGGCGGCTTTGCGCGCTGGCGCCGGGCGCGTGGATTCGGCCCGCCTACAGAGTGGCGACTATGGTTTCCACGCCGCTCGCGGTGAAGGGGGCCAGGGACTCCGGGGTGGCGGTGGCGTCCGTCACCAGGGTCCAGGTGTCCGGCATGCGGGCCCAGGCGTGGAACGGGCGGCGGCCCAGTTTCGCGGCGTGGACCAGCAGGTAGACGTGGCGGGAGCGGGCCATCATCAGCTCCTTCAAACGGGTCTGCTGCAGGCTCGCCTCGCAGATGCCGTCCTCCGCCGTCACCCCGTCCGCGCCCAGGAACACCCGGTCGAACGTCATCCTGCTCAGCGCCGCCTCCGCCAGCGGGCCGATGAAGCCCTGGCTCACGTGGCGCAGCGTGCCGCCCAGGCATTCGACGTGGACGCCCGTCGCCCCCGCCAGCTCCTGGAGGGCGTTCAGGCCCGTCGTGGCCACCGTCAGGTCCACCGCTTGGCGCAGCTCGTGGGCCAGGGCGCCCGTGGTCGAGCCGGCGTCCAGGAGGATCGTCTCGCCGGGGCGGATCTGGGCGGCGGCCCAGACCGCTATGGCGCGTTTCGCCTCGAAGGCCTCGCCGATGCGCTGTCTGAGCGAGGCCTCCGGGTGGGTGACCACGGCCATGGCGCCGCCGTACGTACGGGCCAGCAGGCCCGCGGCCTTGAGGTGGGCCAGGTCGCGGCGGATGGTGGAGGCCGTCACGCCCAGCTGGGCCGACAGCTCCTCGACGCTGGCCAGGCCCGTGGTGGTGGCCAGGCGGACGATCTCGTCCCGGCGAACCTGTGCTGCGCGGCCCATCGATGGTCCCTTCCCCTCACCGGCCCTGCGCGGACGACAGCTCGGCCGCCTGGCGGAGGGCTTCGATCATGCTACCGGCGTCCGCCACGCCCTTCCCCGCGATGTCGAACGCGGTGCCGTGGTCCACGGAGGTCCTGATCACGGGCAGGCCGACCGTGATGTTGACGCCTGCCTCCAGACCCAGGATCTTCACCGGGCCGTGGCCCTGGTCGTGGTACATCGCGACGATCAGGTCGTAGTCGCCGCGGCCCGCCAGGAAGAACGCCGTGTCGGCGGGCAGCGGGCCGTGGACGTCCATGCCCTCGGTCTGGAGGCGCTCGATCGCGGGCACGATCTTCTCCTCCTCCTCGCCGTACCCGAACAGGCCGTTCTCTCCCGCATGCGGGTTGATGCCGCAGACGCCGATCTTGGGGCGGGCGACGCCGGAGCCGCGCATGGCCGCCTCGCCCCGCCGGATGGTCCGCTCCACCAGGCCGGGCTCGATCCGGGCGACCGCGTCGATCAGGCCGATGTGGGTGGTGACGTGGATGACCTTGACCTTGGCGGTGGAGAGCATCATCGACACCTCCTCGGTGCCCGTGAGGTGGGCGAGCAGTTCGGTGTGGCCGGGGTAGACGTGCCCGGCCGCGTGCAGGGCCTCCTTGTTCAGCGGGGCCGTGCAGATCGCCTGCACGTCGCCGGACATCGCCAGCTCGCCGGCCAGCCGTACGTACTCGTAGGCCGCGTGGCCCGCGACCGGCGACACCTGGCCCCAGGGCAGGTCGTCGGGGAGCAGGCCGGGGTCTATGACGTTGATGCGCCCCGCCCGGAACTCCGCGTCCCCGACCCCGGGCACGGTGACCACCTCCGGTCGCACGCCGATGAAGCCGGCGGCCTTGCGCAGGCGTCCGGCGTCGCCGATGACCACGGGGCGGCAGAACGTGGCGGTCTCCGGGGCCAGGAGCGCGCCGACGATCACCTCCGGCCCCACGCCGGCGCCGTCCCCCATGGTGAGGGCGATGAGAGGGGTACTGCTCATGTCAGCCAATGTCAGCCTTTCGAGTCCGAGAGATGGGCGGCCATGCGGAGGAGGCTGTCGGCATCCCCGAAACTGCCCGGTCTGGTGACCACGGAGTGACCTTGAGGGGTGCGGCTGTGGACGGCGCCGTGGTGGACCTGGTCCAACGGGATCAGCTCGCGCACGCCCAGCGCGTCCAGGACCTTCCTGGCGGTCTCCCCGCCGGTCAGGACCAGGTCGGCCGGGAGCCCGCCGAGCGCCGCACGCACGATCTCGCCGAGTGTGCGGGTGAGGGTGGGTGGGGCCGGTCCTCGTACGGTCAGCACAGCCGGCCCGGCGACCAGAGCGTCTCGTACGAGTCTCGCGGCAGCGGGGGCAGCGGGTCCTGTGGCGCCGAGGTCCGCCGCGTCGAGCGCGACGTTGCTGAAGCCGTGTTCGATCAGCAATCCGACCTGCTCGGCCGCCCCCGGCTCCGCCGTGCCCACCACTACCAGCAGCCGGCCGTTCCCGCGCGACGCCTCGCAACGACCGGGCTTCCCGCCGAGAGCGCGGCCGAGGGCGGTGGCGAGGCCGCCGGAGCCGACCAGGCGCGTACGAGGGGAGCACCTGAGCGCGGCCGCCACGATGGCGTCCAGGTCGGCGTCCGTCTCCGCGTCGCAGACGGCCACCCGCCCGGCGGCCGCGATCTCCGCAAGGTCGGCGCCCGGGGGCGCATGAACCCACGGGACATCACCCAGCGCCTCGGCCACAGAGGCGGGCGCGGGGCGAGGTTCGGCCCGCCATGCGCGCGTTTCGCGCAGCGGCACCCTCTGTACATACGGCACCCCGCCCACGACCGTGCGAGCGGCCGATGGCAGGGCTGGAGCGAACACGACCGGAGCGTCCAGGCAGGCGGCTACCGTGGCGGCGACGTCGCCGCGCAGCAAGGAGTCGACCTTGACGAACACCCGTCGGTCGCCCGAATGCAGCAGCGCCTCCCGTACCAGGTCATAGGCGCGCGGATGGTGCCGGCTGTCCAGGTCCGCGACGAACACCGGAGCGTCACCCTCCGGCACCCCCGACAGCGCGATCCGTGCGGGGCGGGCGGGCGACATGAGTGCCGCCGCCGTCTCCGCCGCACCGGTCAGGTCATCGGCCAGGGCGAACATGCGGCCCACGCTCCACCCCCAACTGCGTGAATCACGCGGCGAGTATTGCACGAAACGCGCACGCTATGCCACAGTTGCCGGCAAGTGACGCGGAGGTTTCCCGCACCCTCTCCTGAACGACGCGCGCCGCGGCGACCCGGCGCACGTCGTCCTCGCGGCAGCGAAAGGAGCCGATCGATGACCCCCGAACCGGTGCTCGGCACCATGACGTTCGGCGACACCGTGGACGCGAGGACGGCCGGGCGGATGCTCGACCACGCCCTCGACGCCGGGGTCACCGGCGTGGACACGGCCAACGGCTACGCGGGCGGAGCCGCGGAGGAGATCCTGGGCGAACTGCTGCGGAGCCGCCGGGACCGCGTCGTGCTGGCCACCAAGGCGGGCATCCCCCATCCGGACGCCGGCGATCACGCGCCCCTGTCTCCCGCCGGGCTGCGGGCCAGTCTGGAGGGCAGCCTGCGGCGGCTCAAGACGGAGCACGTGGACCTGTTCTACCTGCACCAGCCCGACCGAGCCACGCCGCTGGACGACACCCTGGCCACCGTCGCCGAGCTGATGGCCGAGGGCAAGATCGGCAGCCTGGGCGTGTCCAACTACGCCGCCTGGCAGATCGCCGGGATCAGCCCTCTCCCGGTCGTCGCTCAGCAGCTGTACAACCTGCTGGCCAGGCGAATCGAGGACGAGTACGCCGAGTTCGCCCTCACCAGCGGCCTGCGCACCATGGTCTACAACCCCCTGGGCGGCGGCCTGCTGACCGGCCGGCACCGGTTCGACCAGGCTCCGGGGACGGGCCGCTTCGGGGACTCGCGGGTGGCGGCGATGTACCGGAAGCGGTACTGGGACGCGGACCTGTTCAAGGCCGTCGAGGCGCTCCAGGCGATCACCGAGGATGCCGGGCTGCCGCTCGCCGAGCTGTCGCTGCGCTGGCTGGCCGGCAATCCGGTGGTGAGCGCGGTGCTGCTCGGCGCCTCCAGCGTCGACCACCTGCGTGCCAACCTCGCCGCTCTCGCCGCGGGACCGCTGCCCGCCGACGTGGCCGCCGCCTGCGACGCGGTGGGCGACACCCTCCGGGGCCCGATGCCCGCCTACAACCGATAAGGAGCACTCATGACCGCGGCCGAGCTGGCCAGAAAGATCCGCAACCGGGAACAGTGCGTCGGCTACTGGGTGGTGCTCGACGCCCCTGTCGCCACCGAACGTCTGGCCAGGCTGGGGTACGACTACGTCGCGCTGGACGCACAGCACGGACTGATCGGCAACGCGGGGCTGCTGTCCAACCTCATGGCCATCGACGCGGGCGGCCGCTCGGTCGGCCTGGTGCGCGTCGAGTCCGGCGAACCGGCGGCCATCGGCCGGGCGCTCGACTTCGGCGCGGGCGGCGTGATCGTACCGCTGGTGGACACCGCCGAGGACGCCGCCCGCGCCGTGTCCGCCGCCCGTTACCCCGCCAAGGGCCGCCGCTCGTACGGCCCCATGCGCTCTATGCTCAGGATCGGCCCCACCCCGGCGGAGGCGGACGAGAGCGTGCTGGTCCTGGCCATGATCGAGACGCCGGACGGGCTGGCCGACATCGAGGCGATCTGCGCCACGCCGGGCCTGGACGGCGTGTACGTGGGCCCGTCCGACCTGTGCCTGGCCGTGGGCGGCAGGTTCCCGAACGACCCCGAGGTCGCCGACGTGTTCGAGGCCGCGCTGGTGAAGGTCAGCACGGCCGCCAGGGACGCCGGGATCGCGGCCGGGATCCACAACCCCTCGGGCGAGCTGGCCGCCCGCCGCCTGGCCGAGGGCTTCACGTTCGCCACCGTCGCCTCCGACCTCGTCCATCTCGAGCAGGCCGCGGCCGCGCATCTGAAGGCCGCGAGGGGCGAATGAGGATCCTCATCACGACGCCCACGTTCGCCAAGCACTCCGACGAGCCCCTGCGCGTGCTCCGCGAAGCGGGCTGCACCGTCGAGACGGGTGGCCTGGACCGGATCGCCGAGGCCGACGCGGTGATCGTCGGGTCTCGGCTTCGACGTCGTCCGTCTCGATGTCGATGTGGAACCTGGGCGCGTCGTCCACCGCCTGGACCGCCACGGCGAGACCGGGAACGGCCCCGTGCAGCGAGGTGAACTGCTCGTATCCGGGGAGCGGGCTCGCGGTGGCCCCGAGCGCCCCCGACCAGAACGCCGCCGCCTGCTCGGCCTCGGCCGCGGGGGTGTCGACGAGAAGGGCGTAGACCCGGCTGCGGTGCATGCCGATCACCCTAGCGGCCGGCCCGATGCGATGTCGCCTTGTGCGAAGTTTCGACTGCGCTGCGTGCATACACCGATTCGGTACGGGTAGCGCCGTTGCATTGGCTCCTCGAAGGAGGAAACCGTGGAAATCAACATAGGCCAAGGCATTTCAGACGCCTGGCGGGCGATCGCGACGTTCGTTCCGAGGCTGATCGCGATGCTGGTGATTCTCTTCATCGGCTATCTCGTGGCCAAGGCACTGGAGAAGATCGTCAACAAGATACTCGAACGCGTCGGCTTCGACCGGGCGGTGGAGCGCAGCGGCGTGCAGCGGTGGCTGGAGCGGAGCAAGTACGACGCCAGCAGCCTGCTCGCGAAGATCGTCTTCTACGCGATCCTGCTGGTCACGCTGCAGCTGGCCTTCAGCGTGTACGGGCCCAACCCGATCTCGTCGATGCTGAACGGCGTGGTCGCCTGGCTGCCCATGGCACTGGTGGCCATCGTGATCATCGTGGTCGCGGGTGCGGTGGCCAAGGCCGTCAGGGACATCGTCGAAGGCATGCTCGGCGGGCTCTCGTACGGCCGCTGGCTGGCGACGGCCGCTGCGGTCTTCATCTGGGCACTGGGCATCATCGCGGCGCTCAACCAGATCGGCGTGGCGACCACCGTCACCACTCCGGTGCTGGTCACGGTGCTCGCCACCCTCGGTGCGATCGCGGCGATCGGCTTCGGCGGCGGGCTCGTCCGGCCGATGCAGCAGCGCTGGGAGCGCTGGCTGGGCCGCATCGAGCAGGAGGCGCCACAGGCGAGGGCGCACGCCGAGGCGTACCAGAGGGGCCGCGAGGACGCCCGGGCGATGGCGGCGGAGGAGACCACCCCCATCCGCACGGGTCCGGCGACCCCGCCGCGCTCGGAGATGCCGCCGCGCACGGACATGCCGCCGCGCTCGGAGATGCCGCCGGATTGACCGTGCCCGGCGGGCGTCACGCTCGGGCACGGCGTCCGCCGCACGGCGTGGTCAGGCGGGGAGGCCGTCCTCCAGGAAGCCCTGTTCGCGGGCCAGCCAGCAGACGGCGGTCAGGCGGAGCGCCGCCGCGTCCGGCTCGCCGGTGAACACCCAGCCGCGGTGCCGTAGCTCGTCGAGGAAGCCGAGCAGGTAGTCGCCCAGCGTCTCCCGGTCGATCGGGATCGCGTCACGCAGCACCGCCGCGTGCTGGTCGACCGCGGCCACCAGCCCCGGGTCGCGGTCCATCCGGGCGAGCTGGGCGTCGCCCAGCGTGTTCATCAGCCAGCGCAGGGGCGAAAGCGCCCACCCTTCCTCAAAGACCACCAACCAACTGTAAAGCATCTCCCAAGGTCAGCGGCTTTCCGTGTCGATTTCGGCAAGGGTACGGCGGGCCACCGCGAAGGCGGCGTTGGCGGCCGGAACCCCGCAGTAGACGGCCGTCTGGAGCAGCACCTCCTTGATCTCGTCCCGCGTGAGCCCGTTCCGTAAAGCCGCGCGGACGTGCATGGCGAGCTCCTCCAGCTGCCCCCGGGCCACGAGCGCGGTGAGCGTGACGCAGCTGCGGGTGCGCCGGTCGAGGCCGGGCCGGTTCCAGATCTCGTTCCAGGCGTAGCGGGTGATCAGCTCCTGGAAGTCGCGGGTGAAGTCCGTGGTGGCGGCGACCGCCCGATCGACGTGCGCGTCCCCGAGGACCTCGCGCCTGGTGCGCATCCCCGCCGCCAGGCCGTCCTCGGCGGGAGGAGGCAGCGCGGACGATTCGTGGCCGCCGGAGAGATGACCGACGATGGCGGCGGTGACCGCCTCGGGGCGTTCCACGTTGGCCAGGTGCGAGGCGCGCGGCACCACCGTCAGGAACGCTCCCGGGATGTTGTCGGCCAGTACGAGCGCCTGGTCGAGCGGCGCGGCCGGGTCCTGCGAGCCCGCGATGACCAGCGTGGGCGCGGTGATCTCCCCCAGGCGGCGCGTCAGGTCGAAGCCGGCGATGGCCTCGCAGCAGGCGGCGTACGACTTGGCGTCCACCTCCACCAGCTGGTCGAAGACCCACTGGCCGTCGAAGCCGGGCGTGAACCAGCGGGCCTTCAGTGTCGGGACCAGCGCCGCCACCCCCTTGCCGCGCACCAGCGCCGCCCGCCCCAGCCACGGCCCCGGCTCGCCGAACCTGGCCGACGTGCAGCACAGCACCAGCTTGCGCACCCGGTGCCGCTCCCGGGCCGCGACGGTCGTGGCGATCGCGCCGCCGAGCGAGATGCCGCCGACCGCGAACTGCTCGGTCTCGACGAGATCCAGCACGGCCCGCGCCAGGTCGTCGACCGTGAACCCGGCCGCGGCCGGTGGCGAGCCCCCGTGGCCCGGCAGGTCGTACCTGAGGACCCGCCAGGAGTCGGTGAGCGCGGGCAACTGGGGCTGCCAGATCTCCATCGTGGTCCCCAGCGAGGGCCCGAGCACCAGCAGCGGCGCGTCGGACGGGCCGTCGACGCGGTGGTGGAGTTTCAAGGTTGCTCCCGATAGGTGGCGAGAACGCGATCGACCAGCTCAGCAGCCGCCCCCAGGTACGCCGCTGGATCGAGCAGCTCATCGGGGACATCGAGCCGCGGACCCGCCGCGGCCAGTGCCTGCTTCAGCGCCTTCTGGCCGAGGTGGGCGGCGAGGCGTTCGGCCAGCAGGCGGCCCCCGGTCAGCTCGGCGTTGGCACGCATCCGGTCGGGGAACACCCGCAGCCCGGCCACCAGCTCCGCAGCGGTCTCGGCCGCGCCGCCGGTGAGCCGGAGCGCCTCGCGCAGCGGCAGCCACTCCGCCTGCCAGGCCCCCGCGGCTCGCTCGTGCTCGCCGACCTGCCCGAGCACCTGCGTGTACGCGGGCACCTGGAGCGCGGCCGACCGCACCAGCACGGACAGCGCGGGGTTGCGCTTCTGCGGCATGGCCGACGAGCCGCCGGTGGAGGACTCGGCCACCTCCCCGACCTCGGTCTGCGCCATGAGGACGATGTCGGTGGCCGGCTTGCCGAGCGCCCTGGCGGTGCCGGCGAGCGCGGCCCCCAGCTCGGTGACGGCGGAGCGCTCCGCGTGCCAGGGCGCCGCGGGCGCCGCCAGCCCGATCTCCTCGGCGAACACCTCGACCAGCGTCAGCGCGGTGACCGGACCGGCGCCCGCCCGCTCGGCGAAGGCGGCCAGGGTGCCGGCCGCGCCGCCCAGCTGGGCCGGCAGGCGCAGCTCGCGGAGCCGGGCGCGGGCGCGCAGAAGACCGGCCAGCCACCCGGCCGCCTTCAGCCCGAACGTGGTCGGCACCGCCTGCTGCCCCAGCGTGCGCGCGGCCATCACCGTGCCCTTGTGCCGCTCGGCCAGCTCGCCCAGATCCCGCATGATCGCGCTTAGATCGCCCACGATGGCACGTATCGCCCGCGTGGCCACGAGCATGGCCGCGCTGTCCAGGATGTCCTGGCTGGTCGCCCCCAGGTGCGCGTACGAGGCCGCGCCCGGCAGGGCCCGCCGCAGGTCCGAGACCAGCGGCACGACGGGGTTGGCCGACTGGCGGGCGCGTCTGGCCAGGTCGGCGGGGTCGAGGACGAGCGCGGCGGCCGTCCTGTCGATGGCCGCGGCCGCCTCGGCGGGGATGAGCTCCAGTCGCGCCTGCGCGCGGGCGAGCGCCGCCTCAGCCTCCAGCATGGCCCGCAGCCAGGCCGCGTCCGAGGTGATCTCCTCCGCTCGAGTGCCCGCCCAGACCGGGGCGAGCAGGCCGCCGTCAGCACTCAATGAAGCCTCCGACCCTGATGTATCACGGCAACCCCACGTAGTTCTCCGCCAGGGTGGTCGCCGCCGCCTCCGACGAGGTCACGTAGTCCAGGTACGAGAGCTGCAGCCGCCGCCCGTACGGATCATCGTCCTCGAACGTGTGCAGCAGCGTCGTCATCCACCACGAGAAGTGCTGCGCCCGCCACACCCGCTTCAGGCACGCGGCGGAGTAGCCGTCGAGCAGCTCGGTCGAGCCGTCCGCGAAGTACGCGGCCAGCGCCTCGGTCAGCACGCGAACGTCCGCCACGGCCAGGTTGAGCCCCTTGGCGCCGGTCGGCGGCACGATGTGAGCGGCGTCCCCGGCCAGGTAGAGCCGCCCGTACTGCATGGGCTCGGCCACGAACGCCCGCATCGGCGTGACGCCCTTCTCCATGATCTCGCCGGTCGTCAGCGTGAAGCCGGGCACGCTCTCCAGCCGCGCCTTCAGCTCGGCCCAGATCCGCTCGTCCGGCCAGTACTCGGCCTTCGTATCGGCCGGGACCTGCAGGTAGAAGCGGCTGACGGTGGGCGAGCGCATGCTGTGCAGCGCGAAGCCGCGCTCGGTCCTGGTGTAGATGAGCTCCTCCGAGGAGGGCGCCACCCTGGCCAGGATGCCCAGCCAGGCGAAGGGATAGTCCCGCTCGTAAACGCTCAGAACGCCCTCGGGGATGGCCGGCCTGGACACGCCGTGGAAGCCGTCGCACCCGGCGATCACGTCGCAGTCGAGCCGCTCGCCGCCGAACGTCAGGTACGGACCAGAGTCCAACCCGGGCTCCAGGGAGTGCAGGGCCACGTCCTCGACCTCGAACCGCACGTCGCCGCCCGCCGCGAGCCTGGCCGCGATCAGGTCCTTGACCACTTCCTGCTGGCCGTACACGGTGATGGACCGGCCCGGCACGAGCTTCTCGAACGCGACGCGGTGGCCCGCGCCCCCGTACCTCAGCTCGATGCCGTGGTGCGGCAGCCCCTCGCGCAGCAGGCGCTCACCGACGCCCGCCTCGACCAGCGTGTCCACCGTGCCCTGCTCCAGCACCCCGGCCCGCACCCGCCGCTCGACGTAGTCGCGGCTGCGCTGCTCCAGCACGACGGAGGAGATGCCGCGCAGGTGGAGCAGATGGGACAGGAGCAGTCCTGCGGGGCCTGCCCCGATGATCCCGACCTGAGTTCGCATGAGGGAAGCATCCTGCCTCGACCGTGATTTGGCCGAGGCCCTCCTTCCATTCAGTGGAAGAATGGCCGCATGGCAGGCGGGTCGCGGGAGCCGGGGCGTTCGGTGACGTCCAAGGTGCTGGCCGTGCTGGGCGCGTTCGACCCGGCGCATCCGCAGCTCACGCTGACCGAGCTGGCCAGGCGCAGCGGGCTGCCGCTGAGCACGGCGCACCGGCTGGTCGCCGAGCTTGAGGAGTGGCAGGCGCTGAGCCGCGCGCCCGACGGGCGGCTGCGGGTGGGGCTGCGGCTGTGGGAGCTGGGCCAGCTCGCGCCCGGCCCGCTCCACGACCTGGCGCATCCGTGGCTGCAGGAGCTGTTCGCGAGCACGGGCGAGAACGTGCACCTGGCCGTGCGTGACGGGCTCGAGGTGCTGTACGTGGACAAGGTGTACGGCAGGCGGGCGGTGCCCATCGTCTCCAGGACCGGCGGCCGGCTGCCGATGCACCCGACGGGCGTGGGCAAGGCGCTGCTGGCGTACGAGCCGGACTGGTTCGTGAAGTCCTACCTCGCGCGCAAGCTCGAACGCCCGACCCCGCACACGATCACCGAGCCGGGGCGGCTGGCCAGGGAGCTGGCGGCGGTACGGGCCCAGGGATACGCGCTGACGTACGAGGAGATGACCCTGGGCACGTGCTCGGCGGCGGCGCCGATCCTGGTGGACGGGCGGGCCGTGGCGGCCGTGGGCATCGTGGTGTCGTCCCGGCGCGCCCGCGAGCTGCCCCGCCTGATCGATCCGCTGCTGAACGCCGCGGCGGGGATCGCGAAAGCTAGTCCCCCAGCTTCTGGATCCGGTCCTTGAACAGGGTGGTCGCGATGGCGGCCTTGTGCGGCTGCCCCTTGAGGAACGCCTGCGCGAAGTTCTTCGCCTGCTCGTAGGAGACCTTGCCGGGCATGGGCGGCTCGTTCGGGTTGACGTCCACGTCCACCAGCGCCGGGCCGTCATGCGCGAGCGCCTGCCCGATCGTCAGGGCCACGTCCTCCGACTTGGTGACCTTGGCCCCGAACCCGCCGCACGACCGGGCCCAGGACGAGAAGTCGGCTTCGGGCTCGGGATAGCGCACGCCGTGCTCCGGGAAGCCGAGCACCATCTGCTCCCACAGGATCTGGCCGAGCGAGTTGTTGTTGTTGATGATCACCTTGATCGGCAGCCGGTGCTGGATCGCCGTCAGGAACTCGGCCATCAGCATGGAGAAGCCGCCGTCGCCGACGTACGCGATGACCTGCCGGCCGGGGAAGGCGTGCTGCATGGCGATGGCGTACGGCAGTCCCGGCGCCATCGTGGCGAGCGTCCCCGACAGGTAGAACCGGCGCTCGCCCCGGATCGTCCAGTGCCTGGCCGCCCAGGTGGCGACGGTGCCGCTGTCGCAGGTCAGGATGGCGTCGTCGCGGGCGAGCTCGTCCACGACGGACATGACGTACTGCGGCGCGATGGGATCCCTGTCCGGATTCTCCAGAGTGTCCATCTCGGCCCGCCACTTGCCCATCATCGTCTGATATTTCGAGAGATGAGCGCTTCGGTCCCGATAGGCCAGCAGCGGCAGCAGGGCCTGAAGCCCTTCCTTCGCGTCGCACACCACGGGCACGTCGGTCGCGATCCGGGCCCCCGCCCTGGTCGGCTCCGCCTCGAACTGCACCACCCGCGCCGTCTCCGGGAGGAACTTCGTGTAGGGGAAGTTCGTCCCCACCATGAACAGAACGTCGGTGTCGTCCATCAGTTCCTCGCTCGGCCGGGTGCCGAGCAGCCCGATCCCGCCGGTCGTGTACGGCGAGTCGTCCGGGATGACCGCCTTGCCGGGCAGCGTCTTGACCACGGGCGCCCCGAGGGCCTCGGCCACGGCCAGCACCTCCTGCCTGGCGTGCAGCGCGCCCTGCCCGACCAGCATGGCGGGGCGTTCGGCCTGGTTGAGCACCTCGGCCGCCCGCTGGAGGTCCTCCTGCCGCGGGATGCCCGACGGCCGCAGGTAGACGGGCATGGTCTGCGGCGCGCGCGCCGGCGCCACGGTCCGGTACGGCTCCGCCGCCGCCTCGGACACCTGGATGTCGTTGGGCACCGTGAGATGGGAGACGCCGCGCCGCGCGTAGGAGGTCCTGATCGCCAGGTCCACCAGCGAGGGCAGCTGCGCCGGGTTGGTGATCATCATGTTGTACTCGGTCACGTCGGCGAAGAGCCGGTCCAGGTGCACTTCCTGCTGGTAGCCGGTGCCCAGCACGGACGTCTCCTGCATGCCCGTGATCGCCAGCACCGGGACGTGGTCCAGCTTGGCGTCGTAGAGGCCGTTGAGCAGGTGGATGCCGCCGGGCCCCGAGGTGGCCAGGCACACGCCGATCCGCCCGGTGGCCTTCGCATAGCCGGTGGCCATGAAGGCCGCCGCCTCCTCATGGTGGACGAGGACGAAGCGCACCCGGTCACGGTGGCGCCGCAGCCCCTCCATGATGCCGTTGATGCCGTCGCCCGGCAGGCCGAAGACGGTGTCGACGCCCCACTCGGCGAGCCGTTCTATCAGGGATTCCGCTGCGATTCGAGCCATGGGAGCGGCACTACCCTGCTCGTCCACTTACAGACGCTTTTACCAGATTCCTTGTCATTTCCTGAGATTCGCGGGTAGGGGGGCGGCATGCGCATTCTGGTCACGGGAGCCACGGGCACGCTTGGCGGCGCGCTGGTGCCCGCTTTGCTCAGAGCGGGCCACCGGGTGCGGGCGCTGAGCCGTACGAAGCGGGAGAGCCGCGGGAACGTCGAGTGGATGTGGGGCGACCTCGTCTCCGGCAACGGCCTGGCGGACGCCGTCCGGGACGTCGACGTGATCGCGCACCTGGCCACGGGCGGCCGCAAGGGCCGCGGCGCAGTGGACGTGACCGGGACGCGCAAGCTGATCGCCGCCGCCCGCGAGTCGGGGTACCCGCACCTGCTCTACACCTCGATCGTCGGGGCCGACCGCGTCGCCATCGGCCATCTCAGGCACAAGCTGGAGGCCGAGCGCCTGATCTCGGAGAGCGACCTGGGCTGGACGGTCCTGCGCGCCACCCACTTCCACCAGTCGCTCGACCAGCGGCTCAGCGACTTCGAGTCGCTCCCCGTGCTCACCGTGGACCGCACGGTGCCCTGGCAGCCGGTCCACGCGGGCGAGGTGGCCACCCGCCTCACCGAGCTGATCGCCGCGGGCCCCGCGATGGACGAGGTCGAGTACGGCGGCCCCGAGGTGCTCAGCACGGAGGAACTGGTCAAGACGTGGCTGCAGGCCAGGAACCTGCACCGCCCCTGCCTGCCCGTCCGCTTCCCCGGCAGCCTGTACGCGGCCCAGCGTGCGGGCGACCTCCTGACGGACGCCGAGCCCAAGGGCCGCATCACCTGGCACGAGTACCTCTTCCCACCGCAGCCCGAGCCTTCGGACGACTTCGCCGCCGAGCACACCGCCTCGCCCACCAGCCCGGCCAACCAGCCGGAGCAGGACCCCGACCTGCACGTCTACGGCGGCGACGAGGGTTACGAGCGCCCGACGCGGGGTTGAGCCTCCCTTTACACACTCGTTACACATCTCCCCCTTGATGGGGATTCGACTACGTATGTACGGTCCTTTCATTGCCACTTAACAACTTGTTCAGTGCAGCCAGTCGAGAGGTTCGATGACGGAGTCGGAGAACACCCGCTTGGGTGCGCGAATCCGGGCCTACCGCAACATGCGCCGCATGACCGTGCGCGCGCTCGCGGCGGAGGCCAAGGCGAGCGCGAGCTTCATCAGCCAGTTGGAGCGCGGGCAGACCAGCTCCAGCATCGGCATGCTCCGGCGGATCGCCTCGGCTCTCGGGCTCACGGTCGCGGATCTGTTCAACGAGGAGGATGAGGTCGGCCACCGCGTGGTGCGCCGCGAAGCACGTCCGGAGCTGCAGACGGCCCCCGGCACGCGCAAGTTCCTGATCTCCCAGCGCCCCCTCCAGAACGTGGAGGTGTACGCCGGGGAGTTCGATCCGGGCTCGTCCACCGGGGACGAACCGTATTCCCATGGCGACTCCCAAGAGATCTTCGTGGTGCTCCGCGGGCGGATCACACTCTGGCTCGGCTCCAACGGCTCCGCCGCCGCACATGTGCTGGAGCCCGGGGACAGCGTGGAGTACCGCACGTCCGTCCCGCACCGGGTCGTCAACGAGAGTGATGAGACCGCCGAGATTCTCTGGATTGTCGCCCCGCCCACCACCAACGCCTGAACCCCACTCATACCTGCCACCAAGGGGGTAACCCATGCCGAAGCATCCGAAGCGACTGGCCACCATGGCCGGTGTCGCGGCTTCGCTCCTGTTCGCGGCGGCCTGCGGGGCCGGCTCGGCGGCGCCTGCCTCGATCGACCTCGGATCGGGGCCCGCCAAGGCGGGCACGATCAAGAAGGACGCGCTCAACGGCCTGAACATGACCTTCGTCTCCTACGGAGGCGCCTACCAGGAGGGCCAGCAGAAGGCCGCGGTCGACCCGTTCGCACAGGAGTCGGGCGCCAAGATCCTCCAGGACGGCCCGACCGACTACGCCAAGATCAAGGCCCAGGTGGACTCCTCCAACGTCACCTGGGACGTGATCGACACCGACTCCATCTGGGCGGAGGCCCAGTGCGGCAAGCTCCTCCAGCCGCTCGACTACAAGATCATCGACAAGTCCAAGGTCCCCGACGGCCTGTCCACCGAGTGCAGCGTCCCGGCGATGCAGTACGGCATGGTGCTCGTCTACAACAAGAACAAGTTCGGCTCCAACCCGCCCAAGGGCTGGAAGGACTTCTTCGACACCACGAAGTTCCCCGGCAAGCGCGCCATCGCCGGCAACCCCGGCGACTCGGCGCCCGGCCCGTTCGAGGCCGCGCTGGTCGCCGACGGCGTCGCCCCCGACCAGCTCTACCCGCTGGACGTCGACCGGGCCACCAAGAAGCTGCAGTCGGTCCGCTCCAGCCTGGTCTTCTGGAAGACCGGCGCGGAGGCCCAGCAGCTGCTGGAGTCCGGCGAGGTGGACCTGGCGATGATCTGGAGCGGCCGGGCGTACGCCGCCGCCAAGAACGGCGCGCCGTACCAGGTGTCGTGGGACCAGTGGATGCCGGTCATGGACTCGCTGACCGTGCCGAAGAACGCCAAGAACCCCAAGGCCTCGATGGCGCTGATCAACTACTACCTGGGCGCGCAGCAGCAGGCCAAGCTGACGGAGCTGACCTCGTACTCGCCGATCAACACC
This sequence comes from Nonomuraea sp. B19D2, assembly GCF_040137845.1. Lineage (NCBI taxonomy): Bacteria > Bacillati > Actinomycetota > Actinomycetes > Streptosporangiales > Streptosporangiaceae > Nonomuraea > Nonomuraea sp. B19D2. The sequence goes on from NZ_JBEFAK010000021.1 coordinate 158,681, forward strand.
GACGCCAAGCCGAACCTCGACCAGCTCGGTCAGTCCTTCCAGACGAACGCTCCGGGAGTGGCGGAGAAGGCACTCAAGATCGACTCCAAGTGGTGGGCGGAACACCAGCCGGAGATGATCGAGAAGTGGTCGGCCTGGCTCGGCGGCTGATCGCCCATGGCCTCCACTCTGCAGGCGGTCGCACCGCCCGCCGCCGCCAAGCAGCCGGCGGATCCTGAGCGCCGCCCGGCGCTGCTGATCCTGCCGGCGCTGGTGGCGCTCGCCGTCTTCTTCCTGTATCCGCTGGTCTCGATGGTGATCAGCGCGTTCACCGATCCGGCGCCCGGGCTCGGCAACTTCACCTGGTTCTTCGGCGAGGCCCAGAACCTGCGCGTGCTCGGCCGCACCTTCACCACCGCCCTGTGGGTGACGGTGATCGCGCTGGTCGTGTCGTACCCGTACGCGTACGCGATGACGATCGCCGGGCCGCGGGCCAGGGCCGTGCTGACGCTGCTGGTGCTGGTGCCGTTCTGGACCAGCCTGATGGTGCGGACCTTCGCGTGGGTGATCCTGCTGCAGGACACCGGCGTGGTGAACGACGCGCTGGGCCTCATCGGGCTGGGGCCGTTCAGCCTGATCCGCACCCAGGCGGGCGTCGTGATCGGGATGGTGCAGCTGCTGATGCCGTTCATGGTGCTGCCGCTCTATGCCGTGATGAACGGGATCGACCGGCGGCTGCTCACCGCCGCGGGCAGCATGGGAGCGCACCCCGCCAAGGCCTTCGCGACCGTGTACATGCCGCTGTCCCTGCCCGGGGTGTCGGCGGGCTGCCTGACCGTCTTCATCAGCGCGCTCGGCTTCTACGTCACCCCCGCGCTGCTCGGCTCCCCCACCGACGCGCTGCTCTCGCAGCAGATCTTCACGCAGGTCAACGGGTTGCTGAAGTGGGGGCGCGGCGGCGCCATGGGCGTGGTCCTGCTCGGGCTCACGCTCGCCATGATCGCCCTGCTGGCCGTCACGCTGCGCCGGGCGGGAAAGAAGGTCACCGGATGAGCGCACGTGCAGGCCGCGGGGTGCTGTGGGCGTTCTGCGCCCTGGTCGGCTTCTGGCTGGTGGCGCCCGCGCTGATCGTGGTGCCGCTCAGCTTCACCTCGAAGGCGTCACTCAAGTTCCCGCCCGACGGCTACTCCACCCGCTGGTACGAGCACTTCTTCGGCGACACGGCCTGGATGTCGGCCCTGTGGACCTCGTTCGAGGTGGGCCTGCTGGTCACGGTCGTGGCCACGGTGCTCGGCACGGCCGCGGCGCTCGGCCTGACCAGGGCCAGGATGCGCGGGCTCGCGCTGGTCCAGGGGTCGATGCTGGCCCCGATGATCGTGCCCGGCGTCGTGCTGGCCATCGGCGTCTATGCCGTGTTCCTGAAGCTGCAGCTCGTGGGCACGCTGATGGGCTTCGTCATGGCGCACACCGTGCTCGCGCTGCCGTTCGTGATGATCCCGGTCACCGCGTCGCTGAGCGGGTTCGACCGGCGGCTGGAGAGCGCGGCGGCCAGCCTCGGCGCGGGGCGCTGGACGACGTTCCGCACCGTAACACTGCCGCTGGTCGCGCCGGGCGTGGCCGCGGGCGCGCTGTTCGCGTTCGTCACGAGCTTCGACGAGGTGGTCGTCTCGCTGTTCATCCAGAGTCCCTACCTGCAGACGCTGCCGGTGAAGATGTACGCGAGCGTCACCCGCGAGACTGACCCGACCATCGCCGCGGCGGCCACGATGATCATCGTGTTGACCACGAGCCTCGTGCTGATCGCCACCTTCTTCGTCGCCAGGAGGTCACGTGTCCACCAGTAACGATCTCGCCGCCCGCGGCGCCGGCATCGAGCTGAGCGGGCTGACCAAGCGCTACGGTGACTTCGTCGCCGTGGACGACGTCTCGCTGTCGATCAGGCCGGGCGAGTTCATCACGCTGCTCGGGCCGAGCGGCTCGGGCAAGACGACCACACTCAACATCATCGCCGGCTTCGACCGGCCCACCTCCGGCGAGCTGACCGTGGACGGCACCGCCATCGCCGCGACACCGGCGCACAAGCGGGACATGGGTATGGTCTTCCAGCATTACGCCCTGTTCCCGCACATGACGGTCGCGGAGAACATCGCGTACCCGCTCAAGCAGCGCAAGGTGCCCAAGGCGCGGCGCGCCGAGCTGGTCGCGGCGGCGCTGGCCACCGTGCACCTCGGCGAGTACGGCCACCGCTACCCGCGCGAGCTGTCCGGCGGCCAGCAGCAGCGCGTGGCCGTGGCGCGGGCGATCGTCTACAGCCCGCGCGTGCTGCTGATGGACGAGCCCCTGGGCGCGCTGGACAAGAAGCTGCGCGACTGGCTCCAGCTGGAGATCAAGCGCATCCACGGCGAGCTCGGCATCACGTTCGTGTACGTCACGCACGACCAGGACGAGGCGCTGGTCCTGTCGGACCGCATCGCGGTGTTCAACCGGGGCCGCATCGAGCAGGTGGGGCCCGCCGAGGAGCTGTACGAGCGGCCCGCCACGCTGTTCGTGGCCCGCTTCCTCGGCGAGTCGACGATCCTGCGCGGCGACGTCACGCCCGACGGCATCGGCGTGTGCGCGCGGCTGCTGCGGGCGCCGGGCACCCTGGCCGGGAAGGCGGGGGCGCTCGTCGTACGGCCGGAGCGGCTGACCCTGCGCAAGGCCGGCTTCGACCCCGACCCGGGGTGGAACGCCCTGCCGGCCACCGTCACCGGCGAGATCTACCTGGGCTCCAGCAGGAAGCTGGAGCTGAGGCTGCCCGACGGCTCCGCGGCGCTGGTGCGCGAGCAGGCCGGCAACCTCAGCGACGCGCGCGGCGGTGACGAGGTCACCCTCACGTGGCGTGTCGCCGACTCCGTGCTGCTGCCCGACTCGCCCGATGTGGAGGCTGTACTCACATGACCGGAATCCCGCTGACCAAGGATTTCGCCAACGGCGGCGTCTCCTTCTGGTACCGCCAGATCGGCCTGCCGGACCGGCGCCCCGCGCTGCCCGGGCCGCGCTCGTACGACGTGGCGATCGTCGGCGGCGGCTACACCGGCCTGTGGACCGCGTACTACCTGAAGAAGGCCGAGCCGGGGCTGCGGATCGCGATCCTGGAGAAGGAGTTCGCCGGGTTCGGGGCGTCGGGGCGGAACGGCGGCTGGCTGTCGGCGGAGTTCGCCGGGTCGCGCAAGCGGCACGCCAAGGCGCGCGGGCGGCAGGCCATGATCGACCTGCAGCACGCCATGTTCCGCTCCGTGGACGAGGTCATCGAGGTGACCCGCGAGGAGGGCATCGACGCCGACATCCACAAGGGCGGTCTCATCCACGTCGCGACGAACCCGGCCCAGCGGCGCAGGCTCCGCGAGGAGCTCGAGGACCTGCGTACCTGGGGGTACGGCGAGGCGGACATGCGCCTGCTGGACCGCGACGAGCAGCGCGAGCGCGTGCAGGTGGCGGGCACGCTCGAGGCCACCTACTCGCCGCACTGCGCCCGCATCCAGCCGGCCAAGCTGGCCGTAGGCCTGGCCGAGGCCGTGGCCCGGCTCGGCGTGGACATCTTCGAGGACACGACGGTGACCGCGATCCGGCCGCGGCGGGAGGGCGCCCAGGCGGCGGCGATCACCATCCGCGGGGTGGTCTCGGCGGACTACGTCATCCGCGCCACCGAGGGCTTCACCGCCTCGCTGGCCGGGCAGCACCGGCAGTGGCTGCCGATGAACAGCTCCATGATCGTCACCGAGCCGCTGCCCCCCGAGGTGTGGAAGCACATCGGGTGGCAGGGCAACGAGCTGCTCGGGGACGAGGCGCACGCCTACATCTACGCGCAGCGCACCGCCGACGACCGCATCGCGATCGGCGGGCGGGGCGTGCCCTACCGGTACGGCTCGCGTACCGACGTCAGGGGCGCCACGCAGCCGCAGACGGTGGCGCTGCTCTGGCGGATGCTGGCGAAGCTCTTCCCCGCGGCGGCGGACGCGCGGATCCAGCACTCCTGGTGTGGCGTGCTGGGAGTGCCGCGCGACTGGTGCTCGACGGTCCACCTGGACCACGCGACGGGGCTCGGCTGGGCGGGCGGCTACGTGGGCAGCGGCGTGACGACCACCAACCTGGCCGGGCGCACGCTCCGCGACCTGGTGCTGCGCCAGGACACCGAGCTCACGGCCCTGCCCTGGGTGGGCCGCCAGGTGCGCCAGTGGGAGCCGGAGCCGCTGCGGTGGACGGGGGTTCAGCTGATCTACGCGCTGTTCCGGGCCGCCGACCGCCGGGAGAACGACCACGGCACCACCACCTCGCCGTACGCCCGCCTGGCGAACCTGATCTCGGGCCGCTGAGCCGGCGATCGCTCACGGGATGACGAGACGCTCCTGCTCGGTGGGCGGTGTCCCGCCGTACCAGGGCAAGGGCTTGCCGAAGCGGACCAGCTCCCCGTACAGGGCGGGGTCGGCGCCCTCGCCGAGCACCAGGTCGAGCACGGCCCGCGCGGCCTGGGCCGGCGTCTGGGCGTGGCCGTAGTCGCTGAACCAGGGCCGCGAGGCCCGGGTGTCGACCATGCCGGGGCAGACGGCGGCGATCATCGTGCCGGTGGCGAGGTCGCGCTCGCGGCGTTCGGCGGCGACCGCGCGTACGGCCGCCACCTGCGCCACCTTGGAGGGCACGTTCAGCCAGCGCGGCCAGCCGGCTTCGTCGAGCGTCTTCGCGTGGATGGCGCTGCGCCAGGATTCGACGGCCTGCTCGACCTCGTCGAGTGAGGCGCCGTCGAACAAGTGGTGCAGCCTGGGGTCGAGGTGGCCGAGGGCGCCCAGGGTGCTGGACACGACGACGAGCCGCCCGCCGGGCTTCAGTATCGGCCCGTACGAGCGCAGGATCGTGTGGGTGGCGACGTTGGCGACGTCGATGAACTCGTCGGCCTGCTCGGCCTGCGACCTGTCGGGCGTGTTCGGGGCGATGGCGTTGGAGATCACCACGTCCACCCCGCCGTGGCGCTCGCGCAGCTCATCGGCCAGCCCGGCCACGGCGCCGGAGTCGGTGACGTCGAGGACCCGGCCCTCCACCCGGCTACGCGTGCCGGGCGACTGCGCGACCTCGCGGGCGGCAGCCACGACCCGCCGGGCGTCGCGTCCGGTGAGCAGGACGAGGTCGTCCGTGGCCATCCGGGCGGTCAGCCCCTCGACGAGGGCGCGGCCGAGGCCCTGGTTCGCGCCGGTCACCAGGGCGATGCGTGGATCGTTCATGCCGCCACGTTAGGAGCCGTCTCGATCATGAGTCCAACGAAAGTTGCGCACACCTGGTATGCGTATACGTCATGGACTTCAGCGACGTGTCGCTGACCGCGCTGCGCGTCTTCCGCGCCGTGGCCGAGCAGGGCACCTTCACCGCCGCCGCGACCGCGCTCGGCTACACGCAGTCGGCGGTGTCCCGGCAGATCGCCTCCATCGAACGGGCCGCGGGCGCGGAACTGCTGGAGAGGCGGCGCGACGGCGCCCGGCTGACCGCCGCCGGCCGCATCGTGCTGCGCCGGGCCACCGTCGTGCTGGACCAGATCGACGTGGCCGCGCGCGAGCTGTCCGGCCTGCCGGCCCAGGCCGGAATCGTACGGGTGGGCTGGTTTCCCAGCGCGGGCGCCGTCCTGCTGGCCCGGGCGCTTGCCGCGCTGCGCCGTACGGACCCCGCCATCACGGTCGTCACCCGGGAGGGCAGCACCCCGGCGCTCGTGCGCGCGCTGCGGACCGGCAGCCTGGACCTGGCCTTGCTGGCGTCGTCGCCGCCGTTCCGCCCGCCGGACGCCGAGTCGCCGCCGCTGGTCCTCCAGACGCTCGCCGAGCGAGGTCTGCGCCTCGCCGTGCCCGCCGCCCACCCGCTCGCCCACGGCGACTACGTCGACGTGGCCGACTTGCGCGGGCAGTGCTGGATCGCCGGTCCCGCGGGGGACGACCTCGTGATGGGGGTGTGGCCCGGGCTGGACGAGAAGCCCGAGATCGTGCACACCGCCCGCGACTGGCTCGCCAAGCTGCACCTCGTCGCGGCCGGCTTGGGCCTGACCACGGTGCCCGCCCTGCTGGCCCCGGCCGCGCCGACGGGCGTACGCGTGCTTCCGGTCAGGGGCGGCCCCCAGGAGCACCGCCGCCTGCTGCTCGCCCGCCTCCCGCACCCGCTGTCGGACCCGGTCACCCGCGTCGCGGACGCCCTCCGCGGCGCGGCGCTCGACATGGACACGCTGGTCGGCGACGCAGCGGCACGCGGCCCCGGGGACGCCCGAGGTCTCCGCGGCGACCGTCCGGTCAGCTCAGGGTGAGTTGCCGCAGGTCTCGCAGGGCCTGGTGGGAAGGTGAGCCGGGTTCGGCGGTGTAGAGGACGAGGCGGAGGTCGTCGCGGTCAGGCACGGCCATCACCTGGCAGATCACGTCGATCTCCCCGACCACCGGGTGGGTGACGCGCTTGCGCTGCTGCCTGCGGAGCTCGACCTCGTACCTGGACCACAGCTCGGCGAAGTGCGGGCTGAGCGCGAGCAGCTCGGTGACCAGCGCCTGGAGCTTGCGGTCGTCGGGGTAGCGGCCCGCGGCCGCGCGCAGGTCGGCCACCGAGGCGCGGGCGAAGCGGCCCCTCTCCTCGTCGTCGAGGTGCTCGGCGATGTCGGGGGACATGAAGACCCAGCGGATGACGTTCCTGTTCTCGGCCGTCACGCTGTCGAGGCCGCCCATGAGGGCGCCGGCCAGGGGGTTCCAGGCGAGGATGTCGTACCTGGCGTCCAGCACGTACGCGGGCACCTCCTCCATGAAGGAGATCAGGTGCAGCAGGCTCTGCGGGACGTCCTCCCTGATCCGCGGGCTCTCCACCGCCTGCCCGGCCAGGTGGAACAGGTGGGCGCGCTCGTCCTGGCTCAGCATGAGCGCCCTGGCCAGCGCGTTGAGCACCTGCCGCGACGGATGCGGCCCCCTGCCCTGCTCCAGCCGGATGTAGTAGTCGATCGACATGCCCGCGAGCTGTGCGACCTCCTGGCGCCGCAGTCCCGGCGTGCGGCGCCGCTCGCCGTCCGGCAGGCCGACCTCGGCCGGGGTGACGTGGGCGCGCCTGATGCGCAGGAAGTCGGCGAGGCCGTCACGGTTCATGGCTCCATCCTCGGCGATGGCGGCCCCCAGGTGGGTGGTACCGCTGATACCAGGCTTTCCCGGTCTCTCCTGGACCCGGTGCGACCTGCGGGAACGTGGACCCATGACGAAGATCGCGCTCATCACGGGCGCCAACAAGGGAATCGGCCACGAGATCGCGCGGCTGCTGTCCGGGCAGGGTGTCACCACGATCGTGGGGGCCCGCGACGAGGAGCGCGGGCGGGCCGCCGCGGAGCGGCTCGGACAGCCGTACGTGCGGATCGACGTGACCGACGAGGCGAGCGTGACCGCCGCCGCGAAGTGGATCGAGCAGGAGTACGGAAAGCTGGACATCCTGGTCAACAACGCCGGGATCAGCGGCGACATCACCGCCGTCACCCCCAGCACCACCTCGGTGGCGGCGGTCAGGGAGGTCTACGAGACGAACGTGTTCGGCGTCATCGCGGTGACCAACGCCATGCTGCCGCTGCTGCGGCAGTCGGAGGGCGGGCGGATCGTGAACATGTCGAGCGAGCTGGGCTCGCTGGCCATGGCGCTGGACCCGGACAGCCCCTTCTGGCAGGCCAACATCATCGCCTACAACTCCTCCAAGACCGCGCTCAACATGATCACCGTCTGCTACGCCAAGGAGCTGATGGACAGCCCGATCAAGGTGAACGCGGCCAACCCGGGCTACTGCGCCACCGACCTCAACGGGCACACCGGGTTCAGGACCGCCGAGCAGGGCGCGGCCATCGCCGTGCGGCTCGCGACCCTCGCCGCCGACGGCCCCAGCGGGGCCTATTTGGAAGACGCCGGCGTGCTCCCCTGGTGAGGTGTCAAACCTAGTGAATCGGACAGAAGGGGGTGATGGGACGAGATCTGGATAGAGAGCGATTTACCGAGGCGGAGTACGCCGCCTTCGGCGAGCGCATCCAGGAGCAGCTCGGCGTGCTGCGCGAGCTGCTCGCAACCCCCGGCTTCGGCCAGGGCCCGGTCACGGTCGGGGCCGAGCTGGAGCTGTTCCTGATCGACGGGCGGGGGCGGCCGTTGTCGCGCAACAGCCAGGTGCGCGACGCCCTCGGCGACCCGCGCGTGGTGCTCGAGCTGGGCCGCTACAACCTCGAGGTGAACCTGACCCCGACGCCGCTGGCCGGCGAGCCCTTCGCGCGGCTCGGCGACGAGGTGCAGGAGACGATGACCATGGTGGACGGGGCCGTGGCGGGCGGGGGCGCGCTGCCCATCGGCATCCTGCCCACGCTGGACGCCGAGGACTTCACGGTCGGCGCGATGAGCGACCAGAACCGCTACCGGGCCATGAGCAGGGGCATCAGGCGGCTGCGGCTGGAGCCGTTCCTGGTGAAGATCGACGATCTGGAGCTGTCGGTGGAGGACGTGATCCTCGAAAGCGCCAACACCTCCTGGCAGGTGCACATGCGCACGCCGCCCGAGCGGTTCGCCCGGGTGTTCAACGCCGCCCAGCTCGCCGTCGGCCCGGTGCTGGCGGCGTGCGGCAACTCGCCGTTCTTCCTGGGCAGGCGGCTCTGGGAGGAGACCCGGATCGCGCTGATGGAGGAGGCCGCCGACGACCGGGACGTGCAGCGGCGCGAGCGCAGGGACGGGCGCGTGACGTTCGGCTCCGACTGGGTGCGTGCGGGCGCTTACGAGCTGTTCGAGCGGTACGTGCGGGACTACGACCCGGTGGTGCCCGACCTGACCGACGACGCGGAGCCGTACGAGGTGCCCGAGCTGCGGCTGCACCAGGGCACGATCTGGCAGTGGAACCGGCCCGTCTACGACCCGGCGGACGGCGGCCACCTGCGGATCGAGATGCGCGCGCTGCCGGCGGGGCCTTCGTGCGCGGACATGGCGGCGAACACGGCGTTCCTGCTCGGGCTGACGTTGTCGCAGGCGGAGCGGGATCTGACCGGGTACCGGTTCGCGGAGGCGTACCAGAACTTCTACCGCGCGGCCATGCACGGGCTGGACGCCAAGCTCTCCTGGCCGGGTCACGACGCCGAGTTCGAGGCCGCAGAGCTCGTGCTCCGGCTGCTGCCCGAGGCGCGGGAAGGGCTGCTCGCGGCCGGGGTGACACCGTCCGACGCGGACCGCGCGCTGGGCGTGATCGAGCAGCGGACCAGGCTGCGCCGCACGGGGGCGGTGTGGCAGCGGGAGGCGCTGGAGCGGTTCCGCGGTGACCGGGAGCGGCTCGTGCTGCGCTACCGCGAGCTCGCGCTTTCGGGGCTGCCGGTACATTTGTGGCGCTGAACGCAAACATCCGTTGCTTGTCGTCCGTCAAACTTGGTCAAAAGGACGGCAAAGTGAGGATCAAATGGCGGCAACGGGGATGGTTCCCACGGACAAGGCGCGCTTCGCCTTGCGACGGGAGACGGGCGACCTGGCCGAGGGGGCGGCCAAGCTGGCGGGTGAGATCGGCAGCACCGGCGTGGAGGCGGTGCTGGCGCAGGCCAACCGGGTCGCGGCGCGCAAAGGCGCCCCGGGCGCGCTCGGGGCGATGAGGCCCCGGCCCGTCGACTGGTACGCCTTCGACGACAAGGACCAGGACACCGCCGACTGGTATCCGCAGGGGCTGACCTGCTCCGACGAGTCCGGCTCCATCGGGGTGCCGGCGTTCCTGGCGACCTGGTACTTCAAGCCGGACGCGGGCGAGCGGGGCATCAGGGTGTCCTTCCTGAGCCCGCAGACCCTGAAATATCAGCATGCGCTGCTGGTTGAGGCGAAGCCGGATGGCTCGTACGGGCCGATCAACATCCACGCGGGCGGCATCGCGTGCGACGGCGACCTGGTCTACGTCGCCGACACCAAGAGAGGGCTGCGCGTCTTCGACCTGAACCGGGTGCTGGACCTGCGTACCGCCCAGAGCGACCTGGGCGATCCCAAACGGGTCGGGCGGCACGACGGCAAGTTCCACGCGTTCGGCTACCGGTACGTGATGCCGCAGACCGACTTCTGGCGGGTGGCGACGGCGGGGCCGCTCTTCTCGTTCGTCTCGATCGACCGCAGCGGCGGCACGCCGCGGCTGGTCAGCGGCGAGTACCGGGAGGACGACCCGGGCGGCTGGGTGGCCCGCTGGGACCTCGGCATGTCCGGCGGCGAGCCCGCCGACGCCTTCGTGATGGGACATCCCAAGATCCAGGGAGCCATCTCGTGGGGTGGGAAGTGGTACCTGAGCCAGGCGGCCGGCGCGGCCGCCAACGGCAAGTTGCTCGTCTACACCGACGGCAAGCTGGAGACGAGGGGGTTCCCCGTCGGGCCGGAGGACCTGACGGTGCAGGACGGCAAGCTGTGGAGCGCCACCGAGTTCAGGAACAAGCGGATCATCTTCGGCGTGCCCCTGTGACTCACTCCTTGAGCCGGTTGAGGTGCTCGTACAGGACCTCGCGGTAGTGGCGGTCGAAGTCGTCGTAGCGGGCCCGCAGCTCGGCGCCCGGCCAGTCGTCCGGTAGCAGCTCCTCCGGCAGCAGCGGGTCGGCCAGGAGGTGGCGCAGCACGGCGGCCGAGACCAGGAAGCCCTCGGCCAGACCGTCCGCCCGCTCCAGGGCCCGCTCCAGCCGGCGGGCCGCGGCCGCCCAGCCGTCCAGGTCCCACAGCAAGGGGGTGGGGTCACCGTGCGGGCGGCCGTCGATCAGCGTGCACTGCGCGGTGACGGTCTCCGGCCAATCGCGCACCAGGTTGGCCGGCCGCATCCAGGTGCCCTCGCGCAGCTCGGCCAGACGCAGCGCGGTCATCGTGTGCCGGAACGCGGCCCGGTCGGCGGGCGCGCGCCGCTCCGCGGTGACCACGGCCACCTCCCACGTGCCGTCCCACGGCCTGGTGTGCGGGTCGCGGCTCTCGTCCTGCCTGGCCTGGCGCTCGACGAGCCGCTCCGAGAGCGTGTAGTGGCGGCCGTCCTGGATGAGGTCGCCCGCCGCGACCATGCGGGACAGCGCCACCCGTACGGCGCCCTCGGCGATGCCGAACAGCGCGCCGATGCGCACCAGATGACGGGCCGGCAGGCGCGGCGGATGGCTGCCCAGCAGCGCGCTCAGGACGGCCGATCTGGCACTCAGGTTGTTACGCTCTTCCATCGCGTGTCGAGTATATGTAACACTCGCGAGTATGGGGCGCTATCTCATCGAACCTTTCGACCGCAGCGACCGCTACGCCACCGAGCGCTACCAGGGCGCGGCGGGGCGCAACTGGTGGACCTGCGATCCCACGCTGCGCCTGCTCATGCGTCGCCACCTGGGTGCGGGATTCGCCTGGGCCGAGCCGCACCTGGAGAGGCTGGGGGCGCTGACGGGCGGGCTCGTCGCCGAGTGCGCCGAGGAGACCGACCGCAACCCGCCGAGACTGGAGAAGTACGACAAGTGGGGCAGGGACGTCAGCCAGGTCGTCATGCCGCCGTCGTTCCAGGCGGCCAGGCAGGCGCTCATGGAGGACAACTTCACCTCGCCGTCGTTCACCGAAGAGGCCCGAGCTCATGGGGCGAATCCGGCCGCGCTCGCCGCCGCCTGGACGTACCTGCTCGACCAGGCCGACATCGGGATGGGCTGCGCGCTCGGCACGGGCGGGGACATGGTGGTCTCCCTCGCGGAGAAGTACGCGCCGCCGGACGTACGCGAACGGGTCACGGAGATCTTCGCCAACGGCTTCTACTCCGGCGAGGCCGCTCAGCTGTTCACCGAGCGGACGGGCGGCTCGGACCTGGCGGCGCTGGAGGCCACGGCGGTCCCGGCCAGCGGCGCGTGGCTGCTGACGGGGTTCAAGTGGTTCGCGTCCAACGCCAACGGCTCCGCGTTCGTGGTGCTGGCCAGGCGCCCTGACGGGGCCGTTTCGCCGTTCCTCGTGCTGTGGGAGCGGCGGGACGGGACCCGCAACGGGGTGCGGATCAGGCGGCTCAAGGACAAGCTCGGCACCAGGTCGGTCGCCTCGGCCGAGGTCGAGTTCGCCGACGCCGAGGCGTTCCCGCTGTCGGGGGAGGGCTCCGGCTCAGGGCTCGGGACCATGATGAAGCTCACCAACGCCTCCAGGCTCGGCGTGGCCATGATGGGCGCCGGCGTGGCCAGGCGCGCGCTGGTGGAGTCGATCTGCTACGCCAGGGCGCGCGAGGCGTTCGGGCGGCCGCTCATCGACCAGCCGCTGATGCGCCGCAAGCTCGGGGAGCTGATCGTCGAGGTCGAGGCCGCTCAGGCCCTCGTCTTCGACGGCCACCTCGGTCCCCGCCTGCGCCTCGCCCCCGCCCTGATCAAGCTCCGCGCCGCCCGGCTCGGCGTGACGGCCGCCAGCGACGCGATCGAGGTGCACGGGGGCAACGGCTACATCGAGCAGTGGCCGGTGGCCCGGCTGCTGCGCGACGCCCAGGTCAACCCGATCTGGGAGGGCGGCGACAACATCCTCTGCCTCGACGTGCGGCGCGCCATGGTGAAGGAGCAGGCCCACCTGCCCTTCCTCGACCGCCTGCGCGACCTGGCCACCTCCGACCTGGTGCACGCCCGCGTCGACGACCTCGCCAAGGCCGTCTCGGCGTGGGCCGCCCTGGAGCCTTCCGTGGCGGAGGAGCGGCTGTATCCGCTGGCGCAGTTCATGGCCGACGTGTACGCCGCCGCGCTGCTGGAGGACCAGGCCACGTGGGGGCTGGACGACGGGCGCAAGGCACTCGTGGCCCGGCTCTACGCCGAGGCGCACCTCGCCGAGCACGGCCCGCTGCGCGGAATCGACCGCCCGGCGGAGGGCTCCGAGTTGTTCGACGACCTCGTTTCGGGGGCGGTCGCGCTCTGACGTGCCGGATAATCACTTCCATGCTCCTGGACCGGTGTACGGCGGGCAGCGACTGGTGGATGATCGCCCAGGTCCGCACCTCCTCCGACGTGCTGGTGCACCGGTCGCGGCCGGCCGGAGCCCTGGCATGGGCGTACGCTCGGCTTTCTCCTTCCTAAAAGGCGTAACGACGGCGTAGCGGAGATCGCCTTCGCTCGCGCGGCTCGGCAAGCGACCCGTCACACACGCAGAACGGTGACCTGGCGGCCGGACGGCGTGGTCGCCTGCTTGAAAGCGCCTCGTTCCTTCCAGGGTGGGGCCTCTGGGCGCCGGTCGAAGATCACCAAGACGCCGGTGGGGAGGGTGAGCCGGTCCAGATATCGGTCGAGCTGGGCGAGGCCGTCGGGCAGCGGGTCGTCTCCGCCTGTTCGCCAGACTTTGAGCTCCATGGCCTCGCGCTGCATCAGCCGTTCGCCTTCCGGGCCGGTGTAGGGCCAGCGGACCAGGACGTCCAGGCGTTTGGTGCCGGCGGCGTACTCGCGATCGAGGTAGCCTCCGCCGTTGACCAGCCGGTGCAGGAAGGCCATGAGGATGATCTGGCAGGCGGCTTCGTGGTAACCCTCCTGCCGGATGAGCACCTCGCCGTGCTCGCGCCAGAACACGACGAACTCCTCCAGCAGACGCCCCAGGTCGAAGCGTCCGTCCAGCATCACGAAGCTGCGCGGATCGGCCATCACGTAGTTTTCCGTCGGGTTTCCCAGCACCCGCAGGATGACTTCCCGATAGATCGGGTTCGCCACCTCCAGCGGTGGTTTCTGCTTGATCAGGCCCAGATCGCGGACGTAGGACAGGTCGTCGTCGAAGGTGGGGTCGGCGTCGGGAAGCGACCCGGCCACCACGGGCTCCATCACCCGCTTGACCCGGGGCTCGTGCAGCCGTCTCACCAGCGTGTCGAGATGGGTGGCGCGCGTCCGGATCAACCGTTCCTTGGCCTCCTCCACCTGCCCGGCGGTGATGGTGCCGGTCACCTTCATCCAGGAGACGATCTCACAGGCGAGAGCGTTGACCAGCCACGGTTGTCCCTGCGTCAGCTCGAAGACCCGATCCACCGCGTCCTTGGTGAACTCCTGGCCGGTCGCCTGCGTGTGCTGGTCGTACAGCTCGGCGATCTGATCGGCGGTGAAGTCGCCCAGGCGAAGCGACTTGGCGATGATGTTGAACGGGCTGGCCGGGTTGGACCGGCCGGGATCGCCGCCCGAGGCGACCTTGTAGTCACGCAGGTCACGCAATCCGCACAGGACCACGGACGTGGGAAACGGTTGGCCCCCCGGCCGAGCGTTGTGACCGTCGCGGAGCTGGCTGAGGATGCTGACCATGCTGTTGCCTTGCAGGGCGTCGATCTCGTCGAAGAACAGCATCACCCGGCGCGGGCAGCGGTGGCACCACTCCCTCAGTGCCGCACCGAACCGGCTGCCCGGTGTGACCTGCGGCCAGGGATCCGGCGGCAGCAGCTCATCCGGCCATCCCGACCACGTGGTGGCCTCACGGAGGGAATCCAGCAGAAGCGACTCCGCGGCGGCGTAGTCGTCGCCGGCCGACTTGGCTCGCTCGCAGGAGAACATCAGGGCGGCGATGTCGCCCTCCGCGGTGAGCTCGGACGCCAGGGTGCGCAGCGCGGTCGTCTTCCCGGTCTGCCGGGGCGCATGCAGCACGAAGTAACGGTCCATGTCGATGAGCTCTCGAGCCTCCGGGAGCCGCGGCGTGGGGGGCAACATGTAGTGGCGCTGCGGGTCGCAGGGGCCGGCGGTGTTGAAGAATTTCGCTCGGGGTGGCCGCATGGTCACATTCTGCCACCTTCAGCTGGGCCAGTCGCGGGATTTCGCATCGAGACCGCCGACGTCGTTGGAGGCCCGCAGAAGGCATCCAGACGGGCTTGAACGCCAGGCGCTTCGCCTGTGAGACGTCGTCCGATGGCGTCTCCGAACAGCTCTTTACCCTCGGTGAGATCCCGGGCGTGCTGTGGACGCCAGAAGGTGCCGTCGGTACTCGCCCCCTCATCCTGATGGGGCACGGCGGTGGCGAGCACAAGAGGGCCCTGGCGACTGCTCGATGTGGGAAGTGCACCAGTCGCTGGAATGGGCCCTGGCATAAGCGTAGGCTCGGCAGGTCCCCGAGGAATATCCGCACGTTTCCCCGAGGAGGGCCGCATGACCGTACGCGTGGAGCGCGAAGGACCGGTCACCACCGTGGTGATCAGCAGGCCGGAGGCGCGCAACGCGGTCGACCGCAAGACCGCCGACGCGTTGTCGGACGCGTTCCGTGACTTCGAGGGCTCCGACTCCGCCGTGGCGGTGCTGTGGGGTGAGGGCGGCACGTTCTGCGCGGGCGCCGACCTCAAGGCGCTCGACAACCACGTCGGCGAGGAGGGCGACGGGCCGATGGGCCCGACCCGGATGCGCCTGACCAAGCCGGTCATCGCCGCCGTGGCCGGGCACGCCGTCGCGGGCGGGCTGGAGCTCGCCCTCTGGTGCGACCTTCGGGTGGCCGAGGAGGGGGCGGTGTTCGGGGTGTTCTGCCGGAGGTGGGGGGTGCCGCTGATCGACGGCGGCACCGTGCGCCTGCCCAGGCTCATCGGCGCCTCGCGGGCGATGGACATGATCCTCACCGGCCGCGCCGTCGAGGGGCGCGAGGCGTACGAGTGGGGGCTGGCCAACCGGCTCGTGCCCGACGGCACCGCCAGGGTGCGCGCCGAGGAGCTGGCCCGTGAGATCGCCCGCTTCCCGCAGATCTGCCTGCGCGGCGACCGGCTGTCGGCGCTGGAGCAGGCCGGGCTGAGCGAGGAGGAGGCGATGCGGAACGAGCTGCGGCACGGGCTCGTCTCGCTGCCCGACGCCGTGGGCGGCGCCGCCCGGTTCGCCGCAGGAGCGGGCCGCCACGGCGACTTCGGCGACGTCTAGGAGCAGGCATGCTCGAATCGGACGCGGGCGGTCACCGCTGCTGCCGGTGTGTGACGTCCGCGCCTTGACGGAACGGCTAAGCGACGAGACGTCGCCGGCGGGCGCGCTGGCGGCAGGTCGGACCGCAGTAGCGGGGTGGTCGCCCAGTGGCACGGACGCGCAGCCGCGCGCCGCATTCCGCGCAGTACTTCGGGACGGTGGTTTCGTGACGCGGAAGGTAGAGCGAGTCATGAAACGGTTCGGCTTTCGTGACGGCCGGGGTGCGCAATCCGTCCAGCATCAACCGCACCAGCCGTGTGCCGCGTGCCTGGTCCCGGTGCGCCGAACGCAGTGCGACACCGCCGGCGGCCAGCGCGGACAGATCGTCGGCCCGTACGTCGGCGCGTATTGCGCCGGCCTGTTTCGCGTCGCGCAGCAAGCGTTCCAGCGCTTCACGGAACCGCTGCGCCGCGGCGGTCAGCACGGCGCGCGGCCAGCTCTGGTCAGCGGTGAGCACATCGCAGACGTGCTGGCGGCCCGCCGACTTCTCGATCACTTCGAGCAGGAACCCGAACAGCGCGTCACCTGGTGCGGCGTGGGCGGCCCACCGATCGGCGGCGGCCACCAGACTCTTGATGTGTTCGGCGAGCACCGCCTCGACCAGGATCTCTTTGCTCGGGAAGTGCCGGTAGACGGTCCCGGCGCCGACCCCTGCGCGCTGCGCGATCCGGCCGAGTGACACCTCCAGCCCTTCCTGGGCGAATACGCGCATCGCCGTACGTAGCACGATCTCTCGGTTGCGGCGGGCGTCGGCGCGCCCGGCAGGTGCCGCACCCGGTGCTGCTGTCATGTCACGTAATCCTTGTCTGCGGTGGTGAAACGGGTGGAGCATTCCGGATTGCGTAAGTATCTTCCACTATCTCCGGGAAGGGCACCATGACCACCGCGATACCGGCCAACCCCGACTCCCCGATCCTCGTCACCGGCGCCACCGGCAAGCAGGGCGGCGCCACCGCCCGACGGTTGCTTGCCATGGGTTGGCCGGTGCGAGCCCTGGTGCGCGACCTGACCGCACCCGCCGCTGCCGCGCTGGCGGCCGCAGGCGCCCAGCTCGTGTGCGGCGACTTCGACGATCCGGCGAGTCTGCCACCCGCGCTCGACGGCGTCGCCGCCGTGTTCGGCATACCGCCCGTGGCCGTCGGACCGGCTGGACCTGAAACAGATCTCGAAGCGGCCCGCGGCCGGGCGCTGATCGACGCTGCGGCTGCGGCGGGGATCGAGCAGGTCGTGTTCAGCACCATCGCCTCAACATCCGCCGCGTCGTGGGGCTCGGAGGGCAAAACGCTGATCGAGGAGTACCTGTACGGCCACATCGCGCTGCCCACCGTGCTGCGTCCGGTGCGGTTCATGACCAACTATCTCGGCGTCGGAGCGATCGGCATCGACGGCATTTCCCGCGGCGTACACCGGCATCTCTTCCCGCCGCACGAACCCATGCAGATCATCGCGCTGGAGGACGTCGCCGAGTTCGCCGCGCTCGCGTTCGCAGACCCGGCCCGGTTCGCCGGACGAACCCTGGAACTGGCCGGTGACGAACCGACCCCGGTCGAGGCCGCCGCCGCGATCGGCGAGGCCACCGGCATTCCGATCCGATACGAGCAGCTCACCGACGGCGAGGCCGCCGCGCTCAATCCGGAGATCGCCGAGGTCAAAAAGCGCTGGCAGGCCGGTCATCGCTGGCACGCCGACATTGAGGCACTGCGCGTCATCCACCCCGGACTGCGCACCCTCACCGACTGGCTCGCCGAATCCGGTGCCGCCGCCATCCGCGCCCATCTCACCGCCCCGTAGGGAGCTGGGCCGACACGCGACTCCCCAAACCGGCTGCCAACTGGCTCCAAGGCGTGGCAGGGGCCCTCAGGGGTTCGCAGCCACATCCATGAAGCCCGCCGTCACCGAGGTTTTGTCGCACTGTGTGATCCTGCTGGTTAACTCGCGACACGCGGTTGTAGGTTCGTGACCTGAGTCTTTGGCGTCCGGGATCATGCGGTGCGCGGCCGGGTTTCCCCCTCCTCCCGGTCGTGGATGGAGTGGTCGGTGTCG